>JAEURI010000173.1 GCA_016789225.1 Anaerolineales bacterium | reverse complement strand
GGCAAAATTTTGCGCCTTGAACCGTTTGCGTAGAACACCTGCGGCAAACAATATTGGATAAAAAAGCCACCGGGGTTGAGGTTACCTGCGGAGGGGTTGCAGGTGCCTGGGTGTACGATTTGGCTGGATATTGACGGCGCTTGTCATCATCATCATCATCATCATCATCATCATCATCATCATCGTGATCGTCGTCTTTATGGTCTTTGTCGTGAAAGACTCTGTCACTTTTTTTATGTTTGCGCTTGCCAAGTTCAAACAACTCTTCCAGAAAGTCCATGTTGAGTATGCTCCTATTGGTTATTGAAAGTAACGGCAATCTGTTCTATATGGTTCTGTCAACGCACCGTTCTGTTTTCGAGTTACTTTTTTGATCGAGTGAGCGAATCGTTGACAATTTCAAAACCGCCATCGCCGTTTATCAAGATCTTTCGGCGGTTAGCACTGCTTCCCATTGCACGCTCGTGCGGATAAGAAAGTCGGTCAATTTCCAATCCATTTGCGTCAAACAAAATGGCTGTATCGCTGCGGTTGTTCCAGACCTGACCAATAGTCCATAACAGGTTTTTCAAGGCGCCCCTGTCTTCTTGTGTTGCTTTCGGTTCCAACTGTCCGCTCTGAACTTTCACGACCATGCCAGGCTCAAGCATGAGATCGTCTGTAAATGGGTAGAATGCCTGTCCGCGCAGGCTGGCAAGTACCCAACCAGACATTGGTTGAGTAACGGTTCCACGGTTGATGATGGCGACATATTCATGCAAGCCATCATTCTTAACTGCTTTGATTTTTATTTTCGCGCCTTGCAGTTGACCCATACGGACAATCTGTGACGTTCGTTCTGACATTTTTTCTCCTTTGATAAACAAAAAAAGACCACCGCCTAGAAGGCGATGGTCTTGCGGTTTCTTTCAGACAGCCGGGAAATCTCTTTCCGTCATGACGACTGTTCTTCCCGAAAAAGTCGGGCGCTACTCCCCATCGGAGTGATTGCATTTTACAGTATAACCTGACGCCATTCAATTAGAGTACGGTAAGAGTTTGTGGGGGGCTGACACCGTTGCTGGCTTTGATGTCAGTGGCGATGATGTTGGATGCGCGACCGTTTGCATCAGTCAACACGCCGCCATTCTGGGAAAGGAAACCGCCGTTCAAGGTGCGGATGCGGCTGGAAGCGAGCACTTCCGCAGAGTCGCGGTTACCGTCCACTTGAGGAATTGGAGGATGAAGTACCCCCTCTGTCCTTCGGACATCTCCCCCAAACGGCTTTACACACGAGACAGTTACCTCACAGGTGACTGTCTCGGTTTATATTCACATCATCACCTTATTCAACAGTTTTTCATTCCACATATAATAGAACGACTAGTAGAAAGGAGCTTCGTATGACACCCCAAACTCCACTCAGCAAACGCGAGCAAGACGTGATCGATCTTTTACTGGAAGGCAAAAGCAACAAGCTGATCGCCCACGCACTCGGCATCACCGAACGCACCGTCGAATTCCACTTAAAAAATATCTACGCCAAGCACCAAGTCAACTCACGCATGGAGCTGGTGCTGCACCTGAGGCAATCCACAGTTGCGGCGGCAGGTGAAGGCAACGAAAATAGCGGCACGTCCAGTTTATCGGGCTGGGCGAAATCCACGTTCAAAGAAGCCGTCATTCGAATCGGCAAGGAGTTAAAAATGACAACTGCTACCAACGCCCCTGTCCCTGAGAGAGACCCGCAGACCTTTCAAGATGCCATCCGCGTCTGCTTTGTGAAATATGCAGATTTTACAGGTCGCGCCTCACGCCCCGAGTTTTGGTGGTTTGCCCTCTTTATCGTTCTCTCCGCCGCGGCACTTACCTACCTAAGTGAAACCATCCTCAACATCTTCCTCGTCGCCACCCTGCTGCCTCTTCTGGCAGTCGGTGCACGGCGCCTGCGCGATAGCGGCAATAATCCCTGGTGGTTATTCTATCTGCTCATACCCGTCGGCGGCATCATCATCCTCGGCTACTACTGGGCAGCGCCGCCCGCCAATTCATTTGCAGAAGATACGCTCCCCGCGTAGTGATGGATAGAGTCATAACATGTATTGCATTGACTTTCAGTGATGTTTGACACGGTCGGCTTTTCTGGAAGATGCTTATAATTTCTTCAGGCATAAAACTACGTCTGGAGGAAAACACCGATGAATCCCGCTGCTGTGATCATTATTAATTTAGCTTTGCTTTTTTACTCCATTGGGGTCTGGAGCGAAAGGCTGCAAGGCAGGCTCAAAGTTTGGCACACCGTTTTCTTTTGGCTTGGTCTGGTCTGTGATACGTGGGGCACGGGCTTGATGTTCGAATTTGTAGGCGGCATGAGCTACGATATCCATGGCTTTTCAGGTGTGCTTGCCATCGCCCTGATGTTCGTCCACGCGATCTGGGCAACCGTTGTCCTTTTGAAGAAGGATGAGAAGATGATCGTCAGCTTTCACAAATTCAGCATTTTTGTTTGGCTAGTCTGGCTGATCCCCTATTTAAGTCCGATGGTGTTTCAAATGACGGAAGCGGCAAAGTAATCCTACGTTTAATTTCGCAAAACTACCTATCTTGGCAAAGGAGACAGTTACCTGCGAGGTGACTGTCTCCCTTTATTAAAAAACCTTACAGGCTTTACCCTAAGGGCATATGTCCACGAATGTCCGACTAATTGCGAGCCACACGATGACGACGGTTATACTCAAAGTATGTATAAACGTCCTCTGTTCTATATTGCACTTGTGATCTTTTTGCTCGCCTGCAATTTACCTTCCAACGAACCCAATCCAAATCTGCTCGCCACCCTGCAAGCCAGTACCCCTCTGGCTGGCTTTACAGCCGCGCCTAGTCTGTCGACTCCATCTGATTCCACAGAACCAACAGGCAAGATCGCATTCACCTGTCAGATATTCAAAGACGTAGAAAAGGAACAGATCTGCATTGTCAATGCCGATGGTTCGGGCTATCGCCGATTAACTACCAATAATGATATCCGCCATTATTACCCCTCTGTTGCGCCCGAGGGGCAAAGCCTGCTGTATTCCGCCTACAACAAACAAACTGAACATTACGAGATCTATGAACTGGATCTCTTAACCAATGAAACCAAAATGCTGACCTATGACTTCGGCGACCTGAACGCGCCAGAAATATCCCCGGACGGCAAAACAATCGTATTTACCCGCTATTATCTTGATGTCAACAAACCGACCTCATGGTTGATGGATCGCGACGGCACAAACCTTCGTCAGGTAATTGACGTTCAAGCATGGGACCCAAGTTGGTCACCAGATGGCAGCGCGATCTTATTCGCCACGCTTTTTGATAATAGGAGTCAATTGGCGATTGTCAATGTGGATGGCACCGACTTACATCAGGTCGGTTATTTTCCACTCCTGCGCGGACGCAGCGACTGGTCGATCCACGATC
>JAEURI010000170.1 GCA_016789225.1 Anaerolineales bacterium | reverse complement strand
TTCATCCTTGCCATTTATGCCATCAGCTTCGACTTGATCTTCGGCATCACAGGCATGTTGTCTTTTGGACATTCACTATTTTATGGTGTGGGAGCGTATACGACGGGCATTGCCATCAAAAGTTTTGGCTTGCCGTTATTGCCCACCTTTGGTTTGGTGCTTGTCGCTGCCGTGGTACAGGCGATTCTCTTTGCATTGGTGTTACCGCGCGTGAAGGGGATTACCTTTGCATTGGTGACCCTGGGGCTTGGCTCGGTCTTTCACATCCTTGTCATGTCCAGTGAGTTTGGCCCCTACACCGGCGCGGACGTTGGCTTGCAGGGTGTCATCGTTCCGGCGTTCATCAGCCCGGCAAATGAACGCTTGCGTTTTTATTTTGTGATGCTGGCAGTGATGGTGCTGGTGTATCTAGTCTATCAACGTTTTGTGACATCTCCAACAGGGCGGGTCTGCGTTGCCATCCGTGAAAACGAAGGACGCGCCCGCATGTTGGGATACAACACCTTCTACTTTAAATTTGCCGCGCTTTTACTTTCCTCCTTCACAGCGGCGTTGGCAGGCTTCTTCCACACCTTGTATCAACCCATCGTCAGCCCGAACGTGGCAGGCATGGGCTTTACCGTCACTGCCTTGCTAATTGTCCTGATCGGTGGTGTAGGGACGCTCAACGGAGCGTTTGTGGGCGCACTAGTCTACCGTCTGCTGGATTATGGACTACGGCGTTACATCGGTGAGAGTGCCAGTTTCATCAACGGCGCGATCTATGTGCTGTTCGTGCTGTTCATTCCATATGGAATTGTGGGAACATGGCGGCTTAAATCTCCGCAAATGAAGCAAGGTTGGGAACGGTTGCTCAGAATTTTCAACAAGTGATTTTCATTGTCCAGAGTTGCGTAAAAACATCTCAGCCTCTGTAAAATTGAGGCTGAGATGTTTTATATAACGTCATCTTTTCGCTGCAGACTCAACTTGAAAACTGTAAATTATCGCCCGGCTGAGCTGCGCGAAGTTCGAAGAACCATTGCCCCAGCGACACACATATAATGGCCGTCCCCAGACCGAAATATAGGATCTGCATGAACCGTGCGGGTCCCGCGGGTGACCCAATGACGAGCACCTGGACGAACTCAAAGAACATGATGATCACTCCGGCAGAGGCGGAGGCGATCACAGCGAATTTATTTTTGCGGATCAATAGGATCGCAGCAAAGAGCGCACTCCCACCCACGATCAGCCCGAGTGCCAGCCCTGGGATGGTGAAATCCTTGAAGATCGACCCATTCAACATTTCTACAGGCGGGATAAAAAACCCTGAGAGGAGTTGAATGCCTCCACCGAATGCCGTTATGGCAAGAAAAATGTTCAGCGCAGTCAGGAAAATGCGGATCGTATTTGTCAATTGTTTCATGATAATCTCCTTGTCAGCATTTATGGATAAATGATATGCACAATGAAAAAAAGACTCCCCCGTCATTGGGGGAGTCTTGAACTGGACAGATGGACAGGCTTAGTGAGCATCCTTTTGCTGCAGAGAAGTGAACAGCAGATATCCGCCAGTGAGGATGATCGCGAGGGGCCAGAAGATATTGGTGTACGAGGTAAAGAAGATCGAAGCGACCGCCAGTGCCCCAAGAACGATGGTTACCGTCTTCGCCCAATCTTTTGCATTGCGCAGCCAGACTACAGCAAAGGTCGCCGCGAGTCCGCCCATCAGCAATGCATTTGCGTAACCACCCTGCTCCTCATTTCGGATCCAGCCAGCAATGGCCAGCCCGGCAAGGATGCTTATGGTGGTCATCACACCGGCAGGGATGACCGCCCACCAGTTCTTACTGTCTCTGAAGTAAAGGACAAAGAATGGCAGGGCAATTGCAAGCATGAAGACCGAACCGTAGTAGGCCGCCAGTTCACCGCCTGTTGCCATCAGCGGGGCGATCCCCAAAACACCCATAATGTACGCCACCAGCAGCGCCCAGGTATTGGTGCGTTTGCTGAGATAGACCACAAAAAAACTCAGCGCAATCAAGAACAAGAAGGCGGAGCCGATCCATTCGCCGCGGGTAGTATCCACCATCAACGTCACCATGGCGAGGAACAGCATCACCACGCTGGGGATCAAGGCCCACCAGTTGTGTGAGCGGTCAGCGAAGTATGCGGCGAGGAATGGGATCAACAGACCAAAGAAGATCGGGGACCCGACCCCGGCTCCATCCACGCCGGAAATTGCCAGCCAAACTGTCACCGCCAGCCCGCCGAAAACCCCCGCCGGAAACAGCCAGGCCCAATCCTTCATGCTACTTGTAAAATAACTGACGAACCCCACCAGGCTCAATGCGCCAAAGACCCACACCCATGCATTGTCAGGGAGTTGGTCGAGGTAGCCCAATTGCTGGGCCAGCGCTGCAATACCGCCAAGGATCAATAGGATGCCCCAGAACAGACTGGACTTATTCATTTGCATAAGAAACCTCCTTCTGATTTCCTTGAATAGTATAGGTTGTTCAAGGCCCGTTTGCCTCATCCTAAAGGTTGGTTTTTTCCCGTCCAGGTGGACAGGTGACTAGGGCAGAGCCTGGATGAATGGCATGTTCGAACTTGGATTACATCTATCCTGAAACTTAAGAGACTTGTTAGTAGGTTTCTCTCACGCTGGATGCTAAAATGATTCGGTTAATTTTGTCGGGAACCCTGCCATGAAACATATCGTGACCATCCTCATCCTGATCGGGATAACTCTAACTGCCCAGCCTACGAATGCTTTTTCGAATTCCGCCCGCACAATTCCTCTGGTTGACCCTGACCAGTATTTCGCGCCGGGAAGTGTGATCCAATTCGAGCATCTCAATATAGAAGATGGCTTGTCCCAGAATGCGGGGTTGGCGATCTTTCAAGATAGCCGCGGCTACCTGTGGATCGGCTCACAGGATGGTCTAAACCGCTACGACGGCTATTCCTTCAAAATATACAAGCACGACCCCGAAGACCCAACCTCCATCAGTCACAACAGCATCCTTTCGATTGCCGAGGACAAGAATGGCGCGCTCTGGGTCGGGACCTGGGGCGGCGGGTTAAATCGTTACGACCATGCCACCGAGACATTTACCCGCTATGTCAATGACTCGGATAACCCCGCCAGCTTGAGCGAGGGCACCATCAGTTCCATCGAGTTGGATTCGAGCGGCACACTGTGGATCGCCACCCTCAAAGGGTTGGATCGCTTTAACCCCGAAACGGACAGTTTCGAACATTTTCGAAATGACCCAGCCGACCCAAACAGCCTAAGCAGCGATGCGGTCTCTGTGGTCTTCGAGGACTCACTTGGGCAATTGTGGGTTGGCACGGGTGCGAACGGCATTGAAGGCACTGGTTTGAATCGCTTCGACCCATCCACCGGCAAGTTCACCCAATATCAGCACGACGACAAAGACCCTGAAAGCATGGGGAGCAATAATATCGCCGACATTGTAGAAGCGCCTGACGGCACCTTGTGGATCGCCACTGGCGGGTTCAGCCTGCATGGAAGCGGCTTGGATCATTTCGACCCCCGCACCGGCAAGACGACTCACTACACCTATGATGAGGAAGATGAACACAGCCTGAGTGGTGATGACCTCATGAAACTCTGGCTCGACCCGAACGGTTTTCTTTGGGTTGGCGCATGGGCGAGCGGTTTGAATCGCATGAGCCTTTCAGATCCTGGAAAATTTGCGCGTTACCAGAACGACCCTTATGACCCCGATAGTCTGAGTGGAAATGAAGTCTGGTCACTTTTTCAGGACCGCTCAGGTATCTTGTGGATCGGCACCTCGCATAGCGGCATCAACAAATTATCGTCCAATAATGGGCAGTTCAGTTTATATCGCAACAATCCCAACAACCCTGCCAGCCTCAGCATAAATGCCGTTGGCGCGTTTGCGGAAGATAGCAGCGGAGATATTTGGATCGCCACCTGGGGCGGCGGCCTGGATCGCTTCGACCCGCGTAACGGAACGTTCCAACATTATCATCACGACCCTGAAAACCCCGACAGCCTCTCCGACGATCTCTTTATGGATGTGTACGTTGATTCTTACAATAGGGTCTGGGCGGGCACATTGGGAAAAGGCTTGAATCGACTTAATCAATCCACCGGCAAGGTCGAACACTTCTTTCATGATCCCGAAGATCCCACAAGCCTCGCCGATGACAATATCGCTGCGCTGCTGCCGGATGGGAACGGCGGTTTATGGGTGGGTACCTTTGGCGGCTTATCACACTACGACCCGACTACTAACGCCTTTATCAATTACAGTAACGATTCCGGGAACCCGGCCAGCATCAGCCATAACATGGTGGTCAATTTATTCATCGACTCGCAGAACAATCTCTGGATCGGGACCTGGGGCGGCGGACTGAATCAACTGGACTTGAACGACCCGCATCATGCCGACCCGAAAACTGCTTCGTTTACCCGTTACCTTCACAACGCCGAAGATTCCTCCAGCATAAGCGAGGACTCCGCCTGGGCCATCCACGAAGCCATGGATGGAACTCTCTGGTTTGGCACGCAGCTCGGACTGAATCATTTCGACCCTGCCACAAAGAAATTCAGCCATTACACTGAAAAAAATGGATTACCCAACAATTCAGTCCTTGGCATCCTTGAGGATGATGATGGTTGTCTCTGGCTGACGACCAATAATGGGTTGGCAAAATTTGATCCACGCGACGAAACCTTCAAAGTTTATGACGCATCCGATGGGCTACAAAGCAATGAATTCAATTCAAACGCTTACTACCGCGCCAGTGATGGGACAATGTATGTCGGCGGTATCAATGGTTTTAACATGTTCAAGCCGGAAGAGATCAAACCGAACCTCACCCCGCCTCAGGTTTTGGTGACGCGTTTCGATGTATTCAACCAACCTCTCGCTGTGGACCTGACCGGACATGAGCCGATCCGCCTTTCCTATGATCAGGATTTCATCTCCTTTGAGTTCGCCGCCTTTGATTTCCAAACCCCGCAAAAAAACCAATATGCTTACAAGCTCGAAGGCTTTAATGATGATTGGATCATGGCCGGGAATCATCGTTTCGCAACCTATACCAACCTGTCCGGTGGGAATTACGTTTTCCGTGTAAAAGCTTCCAACAGCGACGGTGTATGGAATGAAACAGGTGTCTCCATTCCCATCATCATCACTCCGCCATTTTGGCAGACCTGGTGGTTCCTCGGTTCTCTGATTTTCCTGCTTGGGGCGCTGGTAACAGGCGGATTCAGATTACGGCTCAATTCAGTGCGCGAACAGAATATCCAACTCGAAACCCAGATCTCCGAGCGGACAGCTGAACTGCGGGAGACAAATAAACTTCTTGAAAGTGAAGTCGAGCAGCGCAAGCACGCCGAAGCGGAGCTCGAAAAACGGGCCGCCAATGAGCTTAGACAATCCGAAGCGCGCTTCCAGGCCATCTTTGATAATGTGGCAGTTGGTGTGGCGGTCATGACACTTGATCGTCAACCCATTGCCATCAATGCAATGACGGAAAAGATCATTGGGTATAACCTCGATGATCTCATCGGTATCGACCCTCGAATGCTTGTCATTCCTGAAGACAGGAACATGGATGTTGAATGGTTCAGCGAACTGATCAAAGGGCAGCGCAATTCCTATGTGATGGAGAGACGATACCGCCACAAGGACGGGCATATCTTTTGGGCGCGCATCAATTACTCCCTTGTACGCGACCTGGATGGCGCTCCGGATTACCTGGTGGGTATTATAGAAAATATTGACGATCAGAAACGCGCAGCCGAGCGACTTGCGGAACAGGAAGCGGATTACCTTCTCACGCTTCAACAACGCGTACAGGAACGCACGCATGATCTGGAGGATGCCAATCAGCGTTTGCAGACGGAGATCGAACAACGTACAAGGATCGAGAAGGAACTGGCGGAAAAAGCCGCCACAGAGGCCGTCACCGCCGACCGTACGCGCTTGGCGCGTGACCTGCATGATGCCGTGACGCAAACCCTATTCTCTGCCAGCCTCACCGCCGAAGTATTACCCGACCTCTGGGAAATGGATGTGGAGGAAGCAAAGAGATCCACCGAGGAATTACGTCAACTGACGCGCGGTGCACTCGCCGAGATGCGTACGCTGCTGCTTGAACTACGCCCATCCACGTTGACACAAGCCCGCCTGAGCGACCTCATTAAGCAGTTATGTGAAGCCTTCATCGGGCGTTCACGTCTGCCCATCATCATGAACATCGAAGGCGAAAGTGAACTGCCTCCTGAAGTTCAGGTTGCCTTTTACCGCATTGCACAGGAAAGTTTGAACAATGTATTCAAGTATGCGCGTGCCACGACCGTGAATGTGAATCTCTTTGTCTCGCCGAAGAATGCCCATTTTGAGACTTGTGACAACGGCATCGGTTTTGACATGTCCACCAGCAAACCGACCAGCCTCGGTATGCGTATTATGCGTGAACGCGCCGAAGCCATCGGCGCTGACCTGCAAATTTCGAGCGAATTGGGTAAAGGGACTTGCGTATCCGTCACCTGGCATGAAAACCCGAATCGAAAATTGAGAGTGTTGTAAGTTTTTTCAAGGAGTATTAAATGACCATAAAAATCCTTCTCGTAGATGATCATGCCGTTGTCCGCAGCGGCTTATCCAAATTTCTCCTCGTCAACAAAGACCTCAAACTGATCGGCGAAGCCTCCGATGGCGCTGAAGCTGTGCAAATGGTCGCGCTTCACAAACCCGATGTGGTCCTGATGGACCTGATGATGCCCGGCGTGGACGGCATCGCTGCCACGCGCGAGATCCATACAAAATACCCGAACGTCAAAGTCATTGCGTTGACCAGCTTTGCTGAGCAGAACATGGTGCAGGGCGCATTGCAGGCGGGTGCGATCGGATATCTGCAAAAGAATGTCACCGCAAAAGAACTGGGATATGCCATCCGTGCAGCGTGTGAAGGCAGAATGACTCTTTCGCCGGAGGCCACCCAGGTGCTGGCAAACTCGGTTGCACAGCCTCAGCTCTCTGGCAGCCAATTGACCGAGCGCGAACGGGATGTGCTTAAGTGCATGGTCGCC
>JAEURI010000151.1 GCA_016789225.1 Anaerolineales bacterium | reverse complement strand
GCGATATTCCGCCACGTACATTTTCTCTCCGCTTTTGGTGAGCAAAATGTAGCCGCTGATGGCGATGGAATCCAGTAAATCGAGTTCAAGGAAAGAGTCATAACGCATTTTGTTTTTCATACATGGTGAAAGCACATCTCGAAGCAAATTCAATTCGTTGTTCGAGAATTCAACCAATTTTTCAGGAACGCACATGCTCTTTGCTTTGATTTCACCTTCAGACAAAATCGTGTCACGCAAACTTTGCGCATCTTCCACAATGGATTGAATAGTTCCGCTGGCTTCCTTACCCGTGCGCGTGAGTAAATTTAAGCGTTCCAACTTGCTGATGAAGGTTGCGGCGGCGACGTCCACGCCAGGGACGAGCTTCAGGTGCGGGGCAACTTTCAATTTCAGAAATTCGATCTTGCTCGGAATCAAATAATCCCAGAAGGCATCTGTCCATGCTTCTTCGATCTCTGGCATGTGCTTGCGGATGGTGAACGAGTCGGTTGGGATTTGTTGAATCTGCTCGCGCAGGTCAGCGATCACTACTTTGCAATCGGGGTCTTTCTGGACTTTGAGATAGGTCTCCAACAACTTCAAGCGCGTATTGAAGATCGTCACCAACACAGGCGTGGATTGGTCAACGACTTCCTTGGCGTCTCTGCTGAAATTATTTTCCCAAAAATCAATGATGAGAAAATCCTTCTTCTCGAAGTTGGGCAGTAACGCCAGATTGCGACACGCCGCCTGCACCCGCGTCCCGCGCCCGATCATCTGCTGTAACTTGATCGGCGATTGCACAGGCTTCATGAACACGAGATTGACGACTTCGGGAACGTCAATGCCCGTGTCAAGCATGTCCACCGAAATGGCAATGCGCGGCTCGTCCTTCTTCTTGAACGCATCCACTAACGTGCCGCGATATTCGGATTTGTGCGTGATGACCTTCGTCAGATTCGGGAACTGCGGATACATCTCATCGAAAACATCTTGCAAGCGTAGAGCATGGTCTTGCGTCATTGCAAAGATGATCGTCTTTCCTGGCAACTGTCCCGATGAGTCTTTTTTGCATACTTCCCAAATCTCTTCCCATTGCTTGCGCAGCGTGTCGTGGTTACTGACCTCCCTTTCCAACTCCGTGCCTTCGTAGTTGATGTCGTCGGGGTCGAGTCCCTTTTCGATCAGGGCGTTGCGCTCTTCCTCGGTCAAGTCTACGCCGTGAATGCCCTGCCTCTGGAACTTGGTCCGCGCGGCATAGAGTTCATAATCCACGAGATACTTGTCTTCAATGGCTTGTTCGTAGGTGTAGAGATAGGTCGGCTTGCCGTCCGTGCAATCGAAGGCAAGGAAGGTATCGCGGTTGATGTAATTCGCGGGCGTGGCGGTCAATCCCACCTGACGGGCATCAAAATACTCCAGCACTTCATTGAACTTGTTGTAGATCGAGCGATGGACTTCATCGAAGACGATCAAGTCAAAGAAGGCGGGCGAGAACTGCTCGAAGATATTGCTCAGCGTTTGGAGCGTCACTGCGTACAGTCGCTTGGTGGTGTCGAGATCATATGTCCGCAGGCGGGTGCAGGGTTCAGCGGGAATGAACTTCTCGAAGCCATCATCCTTCGCCTGCTCCACGAGCGCATCACGATCCGCCACAAACAAAATCCGCCGCGCCTGATTGGAACGCATGAACAGGTCGATCAATCCCATTGTCGTGCGCGTCTTGCCTGTCCCTGTTGCCATGACAATCAAAGCATTGCGTTTGCCGTTGGCAAAGGCTTCTCCCACACGGCGAATGGCTTCGTGCTGGTAGGAACGGTCAACGATCTCGTTGTTGATTTCAATCGAACTGAGCGGTTTTGCATTTTGGCGGATATAAAGCAGATTCTCCAGATCTTCACGCGTGAAGAATCCGAACACTTCGCGCTTGTGTGATATCCCCACATCCACAAAATGGATTTCAAGTCCATTGGCTAAAAATCCAAACGGACGAAATGATTGGTGCTTTTCAATTTCAGTGACGTAATACGTGAGTTGCGCTTCTGCAAGACGGACGTCCACCGCTGTTTTCTTGGCTTCCACTACCGCCAACACTTCCCCGTTTTCGCGGTACAAGCAATAATCACTAACCCCATTCCACGGCTCGGCGTCGTACCCGTCCACGGGAATTTCGCTCTTCACCTTGGAGTGGTCGCGCAAATACCAACCCGCCCTTTCCAACTGCGGGTCAATCATTTCCTTGCGGGTTTTTTCCTCACTCATACGTCGCAACGTCCCACCTCACGATTGGGATGGGCCAATTATACCCAGCGTGGACATTATTTACAGTCAAAAATTTAATTTCTCTCGCGCTCATCATGGATTCATGCATGCCCTGTACAATGCGCCCATGCTGGAAAAGACTCAACCTTCCCGCCGCATGGAGCAGTTACAGGCGGTTCGCACGATCCCTCCCAAAAAACGGAGGTCAAAATTGCTTTGGCCGCTTGTCATCTTTTTAGTCACAGCGGCTTATTTCTTCGCTCCCCTGCGAACGAACATCCTCTTGCTCGGCACAGATGATTCCCCCGAACGCGGCAGCGCGGGCCGCACCGACACGATCATCCTGACCAGCATTGTTCCGTTCAAGCCCTACGTCGGCATGTTGTCGATTCCGCGCGATCTGTGGGTGCAAATACCAAACGTGGGTGAACAACGCATCAACACCGCCTACTTCTTCGCCGAAGCGAACCAGCCCGGGTCCGGTTCAGAAGCGGCACTGGAAACCATCCGACAAAACTTCGGCATCCCGGTAAAGTATTATGCGGTTGTCCACATGGCTCAACTGGTATTCATCATCGACGCCCTCGATGGAGTGGACATCCAATTGGATTCCCCTCTGGGTGGATACCCCGCCGGAATTCATCATCTAACCGGAATACAGGCGCTTGCCTTTGCGCGCGACAGAAGCACAAGCGATGACTTCGGGCGCATGGAAGGCACACAAGTTTTGCTGATGGCCATTTTGAAAAAAATGATCCAGCCCTCCTCCCTGGAACATTTGCCGCAATTCGTCCCGGCTCTTTCACAGGCAGTCAAAACGAACATCCCTTTATGGCAATGGCCGCGCCTGACCTTTGCCATGCTGCGGGCATTTGCAACCGACATCGACAACCAAACCATCACGCGGGATATGGTCACCCCGTTTCAAACGTCGCAAGGCGCCCAGGTACTTGCCCCCAATTGGGAAGCCATCCAACCGACACTTCAGGAAATGTTCGGCAGATAGTTATCCCGCACGCGACGGCAGCGCATCCCTCACCAACAACAACGGATGCCGCGCATCCACCCCCGCTCCCTGTTGAATCTGCATCCGGCACGCCGCGCCCGAAGAGGTCAGTTCCCGATTCCCGATTCCCAATCTACCGATCTCCCTGACCTTCGGCAGCACACCCAGCTCCCCCACCTGCATCGAAAGCTCGTAATGTTCGGCGTCATATCCAAAGGGGCCAGCCATGCCGCAGCAACCTGCATCGATCACATCCGTGTCATAGCCGAACATTTTGAGCATTGCCACCGTCGCAGCCACACCGCTGGGCAAACCGTCAGCGGCGGGTCCCTCTGCGCGGTGGTGACAGTGCGGATGGAGTGTGAGGCGGGTTCTTTCCTCCACAGAATTTTTCAATTGGAAGTCAAATCGCCTTGAATTGGCTACGCGCAAAACAAATTCGTCCACCAACCAAACACGATCCGTAATGGATCGAATCTCCTCACGGCGACTCGGCAGCAGCGACTTGTACTCATGTTTGAGACAATACACTTCGGGAGGCTCGCATCCCACCACGCTCAGGCCTGCTCCTCCATCCAGGCGTTGGATCTCGGCCAGAACTTTTTCTGCGTGGTCGCGCGCCGCATCCAGAAATCCCTTCGAGAGCAAAGACGCACCCGCGCCGATGAGCGGCAGGATTTTCACCTCATACCCAAGCGCGTTGAGAATTTCGACAGCGACTTCCTCCACCTCCGGCTCGATGTAATGCGAGAAGACATCCGAAAGAAAGATGACTTTGTTTTCATGGTGGGCGTCAGGCTGAATGCTTGACCTGCGCACAAATTTAGGGAATGGTCTTTGTTCGGCAATTCCGAAAACCCGCGCAATCAGCTTGCGCGACCAACTCATTTCCATCATCCAATTCGCCAGCGGCGCCACCGGGTGAAGCAGTTTTGCGGCAACGTGAAAATACCCGAAGAGATAATCACGCAGCGGGCGGCGGTGACTCTTGTAATGCTGGTTCATGAACTCGTATTTCAGCTTGGGCATGTCCACACCGCTGGGGCATTCGGAGGTGCAGCCCTTGCAGGCCAGGCAGAGATCGAGTGCAGAGAAAACAGATTTCTGCAATTCACTATTCCCCATTCCACCCTTGCTTAGTTCCCTCAACAAATTCGCCCGGCCCCTGGTGCTGAAGGCTTCATCCCTTGTCGCCTGAAACGACGGACACATGACCCCGGTGGTCTTTCGGCAAACACCCTGCCCATTGCAGGACTCAATTGCACCTTCCAGGCCACGCTCGTGCTCGAAATGTAAAACAGACTCCCAAGCCTTTACATGATAGCCCTCACCATAACGCAGGTGTGTATCCATCGGCGGAGCCTCGAACATCTTTTTAGGGTTCAGGATGTTCTGCGGATCAGCGGCCTGTTTGAGCAGGCGCATGGCTTCGGTCACTTCACGGCCATAGGTGCGTTCAACGAACTCGCCGCGCGCAAGGCCGTCACCGTGTTCACTGCTCATCGCACCGCCAAGAGACATCGTCAATGCAAAGACCTGCTCGACGATGCTGCGCATGGCACGCACGCCTTCGCCATGCTGCAGATCCAACACCGGGCGGATGTGCAAACATCCGCCGGAAGCGTGGGCATAAATGCCGCCATAGGGTCCGTGCGCGGATAATATGCGTTCGACCTCACGCACAAAATCACCCAAGCCTTCCACCGGGATGGCGCAATCTTCGATGAAGGCAACCGGGCGGGTAGACTGCGGACGCGAATCCATGATGCCCAGCCCCACCTTGCGGACGTTCCAAATTTGCGCCTGCTGTTCGGAGGTCTCCGCGATGGTCAACACCGTGCTGGGGCCGCCAATGGCCTCGCTGCGACAACGCTCGATGCGCGCCTTCACTTCTGAAAGATCGTCGCCGCTGAATTCCACGACCAGCACCGCAGCCGGGTCACCGAGCACCCAGCCCATCTGCCGCGCATAAGCGGGGATACTGCGCGCGTTGCGAAGGATCAATTGGGGAATCAGTTCCACCGCACTCGGCTTCATCGTCAACAAACGCGGGGTATCGTCACAGGCTTCGGCGCTGCTGGCATAGGACAACACGCAAAGCATGCTGTGCGTCGGCTTGTGGACAAGATTAACCTTTAACTTGCGGATGACGGCAAGGGTGCCTTCACTACCGGCTAGCAGAGGTGCCAAGTTCAAGGTTCCAGGTTTCAGGTTGCCAGGATATTTTTCACCGGTCCATTGCGGCGGCGTAGAGGGAGACCAGGGCAGCAGGTAATTGAGACGATAGCCCGCCGAGTTACGCCAGGATTTGGGGTAATTTTGTTTGATGACGTCTGTATATTTTTGTTTGATCTCTTGAACCGCAGAGACGATATTCGATAATCGAGTATTCGACGAAGGATGATCGAATATCGAATTATCAAATTTCGCCAAACTTCCATCACTCAAAATCACATCTGCCTCAAGCAAATGGTCGGCGCTCATGCCATACAGAATGGAATGTGTACCGGTGGCGTTATTGCCGATGACTCCGCCCAGGGTGGCACGCTCGGCAGAAGCCGGGTCAGGACCGAAGGTCAGTCCATGTTTGGCGGCGGTGCGGTTTAAGTTGGCGAGGATCACCCCTGGTTCTACAATAGCAGAATGCGTTTCGGGATCAATTTCGATTATCGAATCAAGATAACGGGAACAATCCAAGATCAATGCTGCGCCGATGGCTTGACCAGCAAGCGAAGACCCAGACCCTCTGGGGAGAATCGGGATCTGATATTTTGCTGCAAGTTCAACAGCAGCCTGCAGATCCTCTTGCGTTTTGGGGATGGCAACCCCAAGCGGCTCGATCTGGTAGGACGAGGCATCAGTGGAATACAAAACTTTGGAGGCGGCGTCAAGCCGAAGGTCGCCTGTGAAGCGTTTTTTCAGGTCGTGTAAAAAGTCCGGGGAGAGGGTCATGTTTGAGAGGTTGCATCCAAGGTCTGGGAGTTGGAATTCCGAATCCAAACAAAAAGTAAAAGAAGAAAGAGCCCGAGATGCACCGCACTGCCAACCCGGATCATCATGAAATTCTGTGGGCGGATCACCCCGGCTAGATAGTAGTAGAGGAATGAACTATAAAACAATGCTCCGCCAAAAAGCGCAGTCAGCAAGGGCTTATTGAAAAATCGGGAACGTTGCATTAAGCCGAGACAGGCCATAAGAATGAATGGATAGAAATGATAGAGATAACGTTCATGTGTGCCGGTGAGGGTCAGGTTGAAGGTCAGGTTGACCATCGAAAAATAAACGAGAGCCGAAAGCAACTGGCTGATATTGAAATTTTGTGAACCGGTCACTGCACTTTTATGGAGGTCGCGGAAAAATAAAAAGAAGAGCGCAATGTTCACTGCGAAGAAGAGGAACATGCCCACCGAATACGGGGAGACAGCCTGGAGTGTGATGCCGCCGATTTGCAAAGGAAGATGCGAAGAACCGAGCAGGTCTTTTGTGAAGAATACCCAGATATTGAACCCAAGCGAGGAAATGATATCGCCATGTTGGCTACCAGTGGCAAGGACATATTGAAGATGGGAAAAATAAGGCGGCTTGAGCCGCAAAAAGGAATCAATGAGCATGACTGGCAGAAGAAAGGCTGCCCCGGCAGTTAATATGGAAATAAAGGTCACCTTTGCCGGACGCGGGTAAAGGAACATCCCGGCGAGTAGGATCAACCCCACAGCACCTATGCTGAAATAGATCAATTGTTTGGTAAGCAGCATGAGCGAAAGTAACAAGCCCGATGCCGCGAAGAAAAGATAATGAGCCCCGTTTCCTCTCGGCTTTGCATTGAACCAGATCATGAGAATAAAAAAGAGAAGAATAAGGGATTGTCCCATACCATCGATCTGCCCCCAGACGGAAGAGCCGATCCATGAAGTTGGCAGAAGTCCAATCACCCCTGCCCAAAACGGTGCGTTCTTGACGTGAAGTCTCGTGAGGATAAACCAAAGCGCAAGCACATTAAGTCCATCTACAACAGCGAGGTAATAACGAAAACGGTTGATGACCCGCGCGACATTCTTATAGTCGAACGCGCTCATCACACCACCCGAAAGAAATGTGCCAACAAAAGGATAGTTACACGTCTCACAGTTGACATAAATGCTGCGCCAGTCTTCCTGCCAGGGTTCTGACCATTCGCGAAAAATGCGCAGGTCGTAGGAGTGATGAAATTTCGGGAAGAAACGAATAATGAAAAAGGGCAGCAAAATCGCCAATAGCAAGACAAACCACTGAATAAATGGACTTAGTTTTTTCAAGAAGCACCTATACGCTCTGATTCTACCAAATAGACATTGCTATTAAGAGCTTTTATGCCTAACTCACCTTACGCAGTGAATGCTCCTCCGCACGTTTGTGACCACGCAGGTTCCTCTGCAAATCACAGCGGTCACAGACCGCCTTTGAGCGGATTGCGGAATATGGGTAAATTTTTTAAAAAACCACGAACGGCACGATAAATCGTAAATATCGTGCCGTTCGTGAAAAATAAATTCAAACCTTATTTTTTATACCAGCCGAATTCCTCCACTGCATCCACCATGGCAAGGACATTCTCGGCAGACACATCTTCGAGAATAGTATGGACAGATGCCAGCATATACCCGCCGCCTTCGCCAAGGACTTCGATGATGCGCTTCACTTCTGCGCGGACTTCTTCTGGGGTACCAAAAGGCAGGATGCGATGCGTATCGATCGCGCCGCAGAAGATGAGGTCTTTACCAAATTGCTTTTTGAGTTCCGGCAG
>JAEURI010000139.1 GCA_016789225.1 Anaerolineales bacterium | reverse complement strand
CGCACGCAGTTTCAATACGCTAATCAACAATACGGCGTGGCAGGTCTGCTCATCGAAGCGGTCACTGGCAAGTCATGGGACGATTTCATCACCGAAAGAATTTTCAACGCGCTGAACATGTCCCGCTCGTTCAGCGGCTATGACCGAATCACCGACCATAAAAATTTTGCGTCTCCGCATGCCGTTGCCGATGAAACCTATCCTGCGGGCGTGCGCTTCCTTGGCGATCAACAATCCACCGACCAGTTCAAAATTGTCGACGAACCCGCTGGTTCGATTCACACCACAGCCAACGATCTCGCGCAGTGGCTCAAAGCTCTTCTGCAAAATGGTGCGCCAATCTTGCAGCCCAACACTTTCAACGAACTCACCACGCCGCAAGTCGTCATGCAAGATGTGCTCAACTCCGAACTCGCGCCGCTCGCTTATCTCCAACCTGCTACGCATTTCTGGACGTACGCGCTCGGTTGGTGGGCGATGGATTATCGCGGCGAAAAAGTTCTCATGCACGGCGGTCAAATGCCTGGCTACAACTCCGCCGTTGCCTTCTTCCCGCAGCGCAAACTCGCGCTCGCTGTCATGGTCAACGTCCATCAAACCCTCGCCCACGCCGCGCTCTTCTACGCCATCTCCGACATCCTGCTCGATAAAAATGACCGCGACTGGTCAACCGAATTTCAGATGGTGGCACGGGGATACATGGCACAAGTCAAAGGTCAAGTGGAAGAAATGCGCCTCGCTCGTGACCCGAACCTGCCTCCGTCCATCGGGCTTGATTCCTACACTGGGACATTTTCCAACGACCTCTTCGGCGAGATGAACGTGACCCGCAAAGACGATTCCCTGCAGATCACCTACGGAGCCAACACTGCCATCCTCGAACACTGGCAAGGTGACACCTTCCTCGCACATTGGAATCTCAAAGCCTTTCTCGATGACTCAATGATTTCATTCTCGCCGGATGGCAAGACGATGACCTTACTCAATGACCGAGCCGAATACAGGAAATTATCATGAACCCCACAGAACTCATCCTCTCAAACTTTGAAAAAGTATCATCCATCCCACGCGGATCAAAGAACGAAGCAGCGATTCGCAACTGGCTCATCAAATGGGCGGCTGAACATAACTGCACATCCAAAACCGACGTAGCAGGGAATCTCGTCATCTACGCCCCTGCCAGTGCAGGTTACGAAGACCGCCCGACATTAATTTTACAAGGTCACATGGACATGGTCTGCCAGAAGACGCTTGAGTCTACGCATGATTTCACAAAAGACCCTATTCAACTCATCCGTGATGGCGATTGGATCCGCGCCAACGGCACCACCCTCGGCGCGGATAACGGCATTGGCATTGCGTTGATGATGTCATTGGTTGAAGATGAGTCTGTAAAACATCCGCGGCTGGAATTGCTGCTAACCGTCGAAGAGGAATTTGGAATTGTCGGCGCAGATAATCTTGACCCGTCTTTGATTTCTGGGAAAACCATGATCAATCTGGATTCCGAGACCGAGGGCGTTTTTACAGTGGGATGCGCAGGTGGGGGAAGTGTATACATTACTCAGCCTATCATATGGGAAGCGCCAATTGCAGGCGAAACTGCTTTTGAATTAAAGGTCAGTGGTTTGTTGGGTGGGCACTCTGGTGAGGATATTCATAAACATCGCGCAAACGCAAACAAGCTGATAGGACGTTTATTGGATGGTATCCTGCGAAATGTGCAAATCCGATTATCTGAGATCAAGGGGGGGACAGCACGTAACGCCATTCCACGAGAAGCAAAAGCAGTGTTCACTTGCCTTCTGGATCAAGTTGAAACTTTGCGCGAAATATCCTCTGTGTTATTTCAGATCATTCGGCGGGAACACACTCGAACCGAACCTGGTTTGGTAATTTCACTCATGGAGGCTGGGGAAGAACCTGTGCGGCTTGCTTCATTGATTGACAGTCAAAAGATCGCTTGTCTTCTTTCTGCATTGCCAAATGGTGTTTCTGCATTTTCTGCAGATACACCTGGCTCGGTGGAAACGTCCAATAATATTGGAGTCATGGAAACGAAGGAAGTTGGCTTTGAGATAATCTCCAATCATCGCAGCTCGGTGCTAACCCGATTGGAGGAAAGTATTGCCCGTGTTGAGGCGCTGGCCTGGCTGGCCGGAGCAAAGACCGAGCAGACGAAGCTATTCCCGCCCTGGCAGCCGGATATCGAGTCTCGTTTATTGCAGCAAAGCCTAAGAGTTTATCGGGCTACTTTTGAAAAAGAGCCGGTGGTGATGGTTTGCCATGGCGGGTTGGAGTGCGGAATCATTAGCAGCCGTTGCGGCGGTATTGATGCCATTTCGATTGGCCCGGATATGCAGCATTTGCATTCACCAGATGAGCGGCTTTATGTTCCATCCCTTTCGCGAGTATGGGACTTTTTATGTCGTCTTTTGGTCTAGGATGTAACTCTTTTTGACGGCATTAATCCCGGCCCGGATGAACCGACCAAGCCCAGGGCGGCTGAGCAGGCTTCGGCTAGGTGAGAGGCGCAGCGGTCTGAAAATGTATTTTGACTTTTATTGGGAATCGAGGCGGCTTTCAAACTTGTTTGCTATCAGCAGTTCCTGTTTTTGACTGGACAGGTATAATCCCTTTAATCAAACTGTGCTTTTGTACGGAAAAGGGATAAGTATGTTTAGTTCTTCTGATAAGGAGTATTTGATAAGCTTGTTCGAGCATGCGCCGATTTCGCTATGGGAGCAGGATTTCAGCCTCATCAAACGGTCGTTTGATGAATTGCGGGCACAGGGGGTGATGTCGCTGGCAGCATATTTGGATGAACATCCGGGTTTTATCGATGAGTGCATTGGTCAGATTCGGACGCTTAATGTGAATCAGAAAACGGTTTCCATGCTCAAGGCTGGGTCAAAAGAGAATCTTATTGCGAATCTTGCCCAGGTATTTCGAGATGGAATGCGTCAGCACTTTCGCGACGAATTGCTGGCTCTTTGGCAGGGCGATATGAGCTGGTCGGGTGAGGGCGTCAACTATACACTGGAGGGGGATGGGTTGGACATCAGCCTTCATTGGAGGATCCTGCCTGGGTACGAAAAAAATTGGGAGCGAGTTCTTGTCACCATCGAGGATATTACTGCCCGGAAGACCGCCGAGCGGCGTCTCCAGAGTCTGTTTGAAGCCTCGCCGATCTCCTTGTGGGAGGAGGATTACAGCGGGATCAAATCCTATTTCGACTCTCTACGTTTAGTGGGGGTGACCGATCTGGAAGATTATCTCGAAGATCATCCAGACGCTGTTTTGCATTGTGCGGGGTTGATCAAGGTGATCAATGTCAATCAAAAAACCCTTGACCTTTTCGGCGCGCAATCCAAAGAGCAGCTGATGAATAATCTCAACCTGGTCTTTCGTGACGAAATGGGCGAGCATTTTGCCCAGGAGTTGATCGACCTGTGGAATGGGAAACTGGTGTATGAGCGTGAAGGGGTGAATTATTCGTTGAACGGCGAAACGATACAAATCCTGTTGAATTTTCGAATCATGCCTGGTCATGAAGAGACTTTTAGTTGGGCACTGGTTACGATTCAAGATATTACGGCCAGGAAGAAGGCGGAGGAATACCTGCAATATCTTGGCACACATGATGTTATGACCGGCCTTTATAACCGTACTTATTTCGAGGAAACCATCCAAAAACTGGAAGCCAGCCGTAGTGACCCGGTCAGTATTATCATCATTGACCTGAATTACCTGAAGCGGGTCAATGATGCGTTTGGGCATCAGGCTGGCGATAAATTGATCCGCCGTGTATCAGAGGTCTTGCACGCGGCTGTCGATAACAGTCATATGGCTGCCCGGATTGGCGGGGATGAATTTGTGGTCATCCTCAATAATCATGATGAGGACGATGCGCTTGAGGCGATAAAGCGGATACAGGCTCTTGTGATCTTGAATAATAAATATTATCGCTCCCCCGAATTAAGCATTTCAATTGGAAGCGCAACGAGTTACCCCGGTTTGAGCCTCGAGCGGGTGATCAGAATTGCAGATGACAATATGTACAAGAACAAAGCCGAGTACCACCGTAGACGCAGGGACGACACGCAGCCTTATTAACTTCCTTTGAATAATGCGAACAATCCAAATAGGAAGATGATGGCTCCGGATATCCGGTTGATCCATGTCATATGTGTTTGATTTAGCCGGTCACGAAGAAAGCCGACTCCAAGGCTGAGGGTCAGCCACCAGGCTGCTGAACCAGCAAAAACTCCTGCCACCATTACCATCGGTGAACCGACCAGTTTGCCGAGCATGGTTCCGGCAAAGATGGCAGCAAATGCAAGGATAGTCATGGGGTTGGTAATGGTCAGGAAAAAGGTGGAAAAATACATACTGGCCAGGCCGCCCTGTGCGGATTGGGCGGCTTGCTCAGCCGGTTTCTCACGGAAGGTCTTATATCCCAGATATAGTAAAAAAAGCCCGCCTATGACCCGGAGCCAGATGGCATTATCGACCAGCAGGCTGGTGATTGCGGAAAGGCCGAATGCAGCAACGGCTCCATAGACCATGTCTGCGCTGGCGGCTCCCAACCCGGATAAAAACCCTGCCAATTTTCCATTTGCAAGTGTGCGGCGGATGCATAAAACCCCGATCGGGCCGACAGGTGCGGCAATGGAAATGCCGATGATAAAAGCGCGCAGGAAAAGGGATATCGTTTCGGTAGACATGGGAAATGATGAAAAAAAGACGCTGTTGTATCAGCGTCTTTTGACTTTATTTATGCGTTTGCGCTGCGCCCGAACCAACCCTTCCATTCCTGCTTTTCCCATAAAACCAGGATGGGGGCTGCCACAAAGATGGAGGAATAGGTTCCACTCAAAAGGCCGACCATCAAGACGATCGCAAATTCCCGCAGGGTGATGCCGCCAAACATGGCCAGCGCGAGCAAAAGGAATTCCACGGTCATCAACTGGGTGTTGATCGAACGCTGAAGGGTTTGCACGATCGAGTGATTGACCAGCGTTTCATATTCCAGACGGCGGTGGATATTCGAATTTTCACGAATGCGATCAAAGACCACAATGGTATCCTGCATGGAAAACCCGATCACTGTCAGAAGCGCGGTAAGGAAAAGAGAGTCGATCTCCCAACCAAAGAAGAATGCGCCCAGCCCGGTGATGCTGAAAATGATGGCAATATCATGTATCATCGCAAGGATGGCGCACACACCGTATCGGAAGGCGTTTTGCACTTTGCGGAACGACCAAATGATGAATACAACCACTAAAAGGGTGGCAACTGCAATTGCCAGGGCTGCACGTTGGGTCACTTGCCTGCCGATGCTTGGGCCTACACTGTCAAATTTGATGACGGACACTTCCGAGCCGGATAATTCCCGCAGGGCGCTCAAGACCGTGTCTCGAGCTTCATTTGTCAGGAAGGAAGAGCGGATAATGAGGGAACCGGTCTCCGTGCTGATGATTTGCGCATCGCTGATTTCCGCATCTTCATAAACAGTCAGAATGGCGGCTGTGTCGGGGGTTTTTCCTTCCTCAAACTGAACCTCGAGAAGGCTACCGCCGGTGAAATCAATGGAAAGTGGAAGGCCCTTGACACCAAGCAGAATAAGGCCCGGCACGATCAGAAGCAGGGATAGTGCAAAAAAGTAATATCTTTTACTTAGAATATTCATACCAAATTCCTTCCAGGTGTTTAAAGCCCGAACCAGGCATCAAGGTTTTGAGGCTTGAAGGCTTTGAGGAATAGTGCAAGCAGGGTGCGCGTGACGTAGATGGCGGTGAAGAGTGAGATCAATACGCCAAGGGCCAGAGTCAGCGAGAAGCCTTTTACGATGGTCGCGCCAAATGTGGAGCCGAACCAGAACAGGATGACGGCTGTAATGATCGCTGAAAGGTTCGAGTCACGGATGGATGACCATGCACGCGTCCAGCCGAGGTCCATGGCCTGAATGAGGGTTCTGCCATTGCGCAGTTCCTCTTTCAAACGCTCGAAGATAAGGATGTTCGCGTCCAATGCCGACCCTGTGCTGAGCAGGAAACCTGCGATGCCGGGCAGGGTCAGAGTGAAGTGAAACCATTTAAAGATGGCAAATGCAAAAGCTGCATAGATCAAAATGGAGATTACTGCCACAACGCCAGGCATGCGGTAGTAAATGATCATGAACGAAGCCACAATGGCCATACCGATCAAACCTGCTATAAGGCTTTTGTTAAGGGAGTCTGCGCCCAGGGTGGGGCCAATGATGCGGGTTTCGACCACCTTCAACGGAATCGGCAGGGAGCCATAACGAAGCTGAACGGCGAATGCATTTGCAGATTCGTAGGTGAAATTACCAGAAATGGTGCCGCCGCCGCCGGTGATGGCGTCATTGATAACCGGCGAGGAAATGACCTGTTTGTCGAGGACGATGGTCAGGAATTTTCCGACATTTGCTGATGTGTGATCGGCAAAGATCTTCGTTCCGTCCGATTTGAGGGCAAAGTTGATCAGGTATGTGGTTCCAAGGGTATCCTGCGACACACTGATGGACTCAAGCTCTGCGCCGGTCATGATCGTGTGATATACCGGGGTGTTCGCATCGGGCGCTTCTACAGAGGCGCCCGTGGGGCTGTAATCGGTGACGAGGATCGTTCCAGGTTCAGGGCTGACCGTCCCGGTATCGACAAATTCAAGCAGACCTGTCTGTTGGATCGTGGCCAGAACTGAATCAGTATTCTCCAAGCCAGGAAATTCTCCAACAATGCGGCGGTCACCGGCGATCTGGATGACGTTTTCGTTCACACCCAGGGCATCAGTACGTTGCTGGACGATGTCTCGTGCAATCTCCATGGATTGCGCGTCAATGGCCTGGTCTTCCGGTACATCTGCTTCCAAGAGGACTTGCAGGCCGCCCTGAAGGTCCAAGCCGAGGCGCGGCTCCAGGTTGCGAGTGAAAAGGGGTTCATCTGTCACGGGGTTGATGAGTTCGACCTCGTTTGTGAAGTCTACCCATAAGGCTAGCGCAAGGATCAACACAATGAAGATGATGCGATTGGTTAGATTACGGATCATGTGGTAAATATCTCCATCCACGAAAATGCCAGCCTGTGGCTGGCGCGGACGCCATTATACTCCTGTTGCTTGAATCTTGGGGTATTTTTGACGCTTCGCGCCTCCGGCCTTGGGAAGGCTTGGGTAAACGAACCAGGTCTGGTTCGAGCTGGAGGCGCGGCAAGGCTTGGGGTTAGAGTCGGCTTTTTAGGTAGGCAAGAGCCTGGGCGAGGACTCCGCCTGGGTCGAGCGTATTCGTATCGATGGTAAGGTCGGCGTTCTGGCGGGCGTGGGCAAGACGCCGTAGTTGTTCCTCGTGGTCTGCCGGGACCCAATTGAGCTTTCGGCGCTGGGTGGAATTCTCGAACGAGCACTCCAAATAGATGAGGATATCGGGCTTTGTAATGATCTGCCACATCTTTTGTGCATAAGAATGTTCCTGCGCAATGTGCCGGCACCGGTATCCATATTTTTCCAGGCTGGATATAAGCGTTGATTTTCCGGAGCCGCAAGGCCCCACAACCCCAATAAGTGGAGAGGCAGGCTCACTGTCCATTGTCGTGGAGGATCTGGTTTAGCTGTTCGGGGCCGCCAAGGATGGCGATCACATCGCCGGGCTGAAGCTGGGCCTTGTCTGTTGGGTGCATTTCCGAATTGCCGTTGCGTCGATGAAGGACGATGTTCAGGTGGTAATTGTCTTCGACGAACCCGATGGTCTTTTTGGCGAAGGGCGCTTCTTTGGAGATGGTCAGACGAGCCAGGCTGAGAAGCTGACCTTCAACGGAGATGGGGTTGGTCACATCCACGCCTGCCGCCGCAGCAGCAAACACCGGGGCTGCCATTTCGGTTGCGCTCAGTGCAATGAAGCCGAATTGCTCCTGAAGGGCATGGGCGAAATCATCATCGAAGATGCGTACCACCACTTGTATGTTGGGGTTGAGCGTTCGAGCCTTAAGAGCAATCTGTAAATTCATGGCATCGTTCTGGCTGGCCATGATAATGGCGCGGGCCTTCTTTACATTTGCAGCTTCGAGAACGGTGGGACGGGTGGCATCGTCATGAATGACAGGAATCCCCATGTTTTTTACGGCGTTTACAGTGTCGGCAGTATCGGCATTGTATTCAATGACAGCCAGACTTTCGCCCATTTCATGAAGTTTGATGGCAACGCGGTAACCGAGATGCCCCAGCCCCACGAGGATGATGTGATTATTCAAGGTTGATGCAACGGCCATTTCCCATTCCTTGTTGCGGGATTTTCGATTGAAGAACAGACTTCCAAAATCAGCCAGCCCTTGGGCCAGCACCACCAGCCCGAGGATGGGCATGATGAAATGAAAGAGTTGAAGAAAAATATGATTTGGAAAATCGCGATTCGGCGGCTGTAAAAAGGTCACGGTGAGAACAATGTAAACCGATTCCATCAAGCTGCCCACCGGTTCGCCCAATAATTCTGAAAGAAAATCATACAACAATCCGCCGCCGATCACCGCAAATGAAAACCAAAGCAAGGGAATACGAAACTCGCGCAGCAGGATGGCTGTGTCGCGAATGGAGGCTTGAAAATGTCTCCAGCGATGTTTGTCGAAATGCATCTTCTTATGCATGGATGGGGAGCCGGACGCTCATGCGACGTACATCGTCACCATTGCGGGGTGAGACGCGCAGAGTGAGGACGCTGATATCGTCAGCGGGGCGATTGTCGTCCAGGCGTATGGCTTGGGCGAGGAGGGCATCTGCCAGTTGTTGCGGCGTGGGGTCCTGGTCTTCGAGAACAGAGCGGATGGCCTGACCGACGTTCATGGGCTGTCCGCGTCGTTCCCCGGCATGAGAGATGCCGTCACTGAAGATGACAATGGTCAACCCTGCCTCGATCTCCAGCTCTGTAATAACCGGCCTTACATTTCGAGATGTCCCGAGAGATATGCTTTCTTCGGCATGGGCTTCGATGGTTTCGCCGCGGCAAATGTACATGGGTGCCGGGTTGTTTCGGGCAAGGACAATGGTTTTGGTGTGAAGGTCGACGGAGGCAATATTCAAGGTACAGGTCACCTTCCCGGCTTTGTCGGTGAATAACGCATCCGACGCCGCCCGGGCGGCCGCACCGTCCCGAACCCCTTCGGCGATCAGGCTGATGACCTTTCGAACCACCATCATCGAGACGGCTTTTGCGCCGCGCCCGCTGGTCTGACCGTCTGCCAGCACCACGGAGAGTCCACCTGTGGGGCGTTCGATGACTTCGAGCGTGTCCCCGCTTTCGGAAACCGCATATTTATTGACCTTGGCAACTGCGATTTGGATTTCCATGGCTACATTTTACTATAGGAATTTGTCGCCGTTTCTTACTCCTGCCAGGTCTGTACATGGACTCCTACATTATCCTGCCAGCCGAGAATAATCCTACCAGAGGGCAAAGTCAGCAGTTGCGGCATGCGTGGGAAGCCGCCAGCCAATTCGCGTGGCGCGGAAAAGGTGCGGCCTTTGTCTTCTGAAACGGAATACAGTATTGTTTGCGAATCCGTGCCATGATATTCCCATGCGAGGTGAATACGCCCGTTGGCATCCACTGCCAGCGACGGCAGGGTCTGATGTACATCCGGATTGGGGTTGACCTGTAGGTTTGGACTGAACGTCTGCCCGTCATCCTGCGAAACGGAGAACCAGATGCTGCCATTGTAGGGCTGATTTGGTTCCGCCTGGCGTCCATCCATCCAGGCGACATAAATGTCATTTTCGAATATCACCATCGACGGCCCTGCAATAGGGCAGGCATTCAGGAACCAATGTTCATCGCTAATGCGTGTGAATGGAGAGAAGGTATCTCCGCCGTCGTTTGAAATGGAAAGCAAAATGTCTCGGATGTCGTTTCCATCGGCCTGTTTCTCAAGTCCGCGATAAGCAATAAATAAGGTTCCATCGTTCATCTTCAATTTGGGCTGACAGCATTCACAGGCTCCGGAATCGATGGTTTGTATTTCCTTGAACGATATACCGGCATCCGTGGAACGTATAAATCGCAATCTTCCATCGTTCAACCAGGCGAGCATGGGATTGCCGTTTTCATCCAATAAAATCTGGATCATAACGACCTCACCGCCTTGCTCGGCCGAAACTTGGGTGGGGGTGTTGAATGTCTTGCCGCCATCTATGGATAGAGTCATCCAAACGCTAGCGCCGCTGAAATCCTCGTTTTGTTCCAGCCACGCAATCGCGACAGTCTCCTCGTCAAATGACGCCAGCGCGGGCGGCTCCACGGGCAGGATGTGAACCGGCGCATCTCCACTGGCATTGACCGGCCCGCTGAATGTCTTCCCGCCATCTGTGGATGAAGCGATGAGGATGCCATCGTGTCTGCCCAGCGCTAGATAAACCTTTCCGCTTGGGGTGGTGGTCAACGAAAACGACCTGGCAGAGGGGAAGTCGCTGATGATAGCTTTAATCGCGTGAGGAGTGCTGGCAGGCGTCTCTGCCGGGGCACACCCATACAGAAGTAGAATTACAAGAAGGGAAGCAGTCAAAATTCGGATGGAAAAAGTCTGATTTGACATATGAAAATTTTACACCCAATTCGCCTTGACGTTACTGCCTCCCACATATATAATCAGCCCGCTTCGCTATTAAACCAACCCAGACGGGCGCGCATGCCCGTCTGATGTATGTATATAAGGAGAACGTTTCATGACCCCACATCCAAAGCGTAAACATTCCAAGGGCCGCCGCGACCGCCGCCGCTCGCAGGATGCCTTGACCGCCGCAAACCTGTCCACCTGCTCCAACTGCGGTTCCAAGCACCTTCCGCACACTGTTTGCCCGAGCTGCGGTTACTACAAGGGCCGCCAGATTATCGAAGTCAAAAAAGAAAAGAAGACCGAAGAATAAAAAGAACGGGCCGTGACATTCACGGCCCGTTTGTGTTTAACGTGCAAAAGGAGAATTATGAAAATCCAAGCACAAGCGACAGCATTCGTATTCCCCGGTCAGGGTTCTCAGGCGGTGGGCATGGGCAAAGCCCTTGCCGCTGAGCATGCCATTGCACGCGAAACCTTCGAAGAAGCAGATGCCATCCTCGGCTTTTCCCTCTCCAGCCTGATGTGGGATGGACCGGAAGCTGACCTAAGTGACACGGTCAACACCCAGCCTGCGCTCTTCCTGCATTCGATTGCCGCCTATCGAACCTTCTCGCGCCTCTTTCCCGGCTTTAAGCCTGTCTCTGTGGCCGGGCATTCTCTTGGCGAGTTATCGGCTCTAACCGCCTCTGGAGCCTTATCCTTCGAAGACGGTCTGCGCCTTGTTCGCAAACGCGGCGAGTTGATGAAACAGGCCGGGGAGCTTGCTCCTGGCAGCATGGCTGCCATCCTCGGTGTGGACATTCCCACACTGGAGAAAGTCTGCGCCGAAGCCAGCAATGCGGATGAACTCGTTCAGGTCGCCAATGACAATTGCCCGGGGCAGGTGGTCATCTCCGGCGCAAAGGCAGCCGTGGAGCGGGCCATGGCCGGGGCAAAAGCCGCCGGAGCCAAGCGTGCCATGCCGCTTGCCGTTTCGATTGCTGCTCATTCTCCTTTGATGACGTCCATTCAGGATGAGTGGAATCAGGCGGTCGATTCGGCTTCGATGCAATCTCCAAAAATTCCTGTGATCGGGAACGTACATGCTTCAGTCTTGAAAACTCCTGAGGATGCCCGCGCAGACATCAAAGCCCAGATGCAGTCTCGTGTGCGCTGGACGGACAGTGTTCGTACCATGTCACAGATGGGAGTCGTTTCCTTTGTAGAAGCAGGCACCGGCTCGGTCTTAGGCGGGCTGATCAAGCGCATTTCCAGCGATGCCGTTTCCTTTCCGCTGGGAAACCCGCAAGATTTTTCTGCTCTCGAGTAGTACAAGTTTAAACTTCCGCTACAAAAATGACAGCCACAATCCAGTACAATTGCGTGGCTGTCATTTTTGACTCCAAAGAGCCGAGCTATGAAAAACTTTCTTTTATTTCTTCCCGTATGCCTGTTTCTGGCAGCCTGTGAGCCGATATATATCGAAACATCTCCAGCGCCGATGACTCAGATTCCATTTTACGAGACCGAAACCCCACCCTTTATCGTTCCTATCACAGAGACTCCGCAGATCATTGTGCCTGTAACGGAAACGCCAGCCATTGTCCAGCAGTCCATTACCGAGACGGCGACCCCTGTTTCTGCTGCGGAGTGGTGGGAGGTGTATTTCACCGACCCCTTGACGGTCAATGATCCAAACAACCCAGCCGGTTCTATCGAGGAAAAACTCATTCAGTTTATCAATGGTGCTCAGGTGAGCATCCATATTGCTTCCTTTGAGTTCAACCTTCCACGAGTGGCAGATGCGTTGATCGCAGCCAAGGCCCGCGGCGTGGATGTGCGTTGGGTGACTGATGATGAAAACGGCCTGGATATCGATGGCAACGAGAATCGGGGGCAGTTCAGCCGTCTGATGGCGGGCAATGTCGAGGTTAAGGATGACGCGGGGCGCTCGGCTTTGATGCACAATAAATTCTGGATATTCGACCGGCAGATCACATGGACTGGCTCGACCAATATCACGGTCAACGGCATCTACAAGCAGAACAATAATGTGATCGTGGTCCATGCGCCGGAGATTGCCGCGATCTATGAACGCGAGTGGGAGGAGTTGTGGAACGAACAGCTTGGGCCGCGCGCGCCATCTACCATGAACAATCAGTGGGCGATCCTGGATGGAACGCCAGTGCAGGTGATCTTTTCTCCCGAAGATAATGCTGTGAGCAATCTCATTGCCCTGGTGAACGATGCGCAGGCAAGCATTCGTTTCCTGGCTTTCAGCTTCACCGATTATCCCCTTGCGCAGGCCATGATCGCCCGCGCTCAGGCGGGTGTGGATGTTCAAGGTGTTTTCGAAACCTTTGGCAGCAACAGTCCGCGTTCCGAATTGAAGACCCTTTGGTGCGCTGGATTGCAGGTTCGACAGGATGGAAATGGCAGCTTCTTGCATGACAAAGTCATCGTCATCGACAACAGCATTGTCGTAACCGGCTCTCTGAATTTCTCCTCCAGTGCAGATGAAGAGAACGAGGAGAATGTGGTCATCATCGACAACCCTGAGATCGCCGCCCTGTATCTGGCAGAGTATGAGAGATTATGGGGGCAGGCGATGAGTGTGGCCGCAGGGGCATTTACCTGTGAATAGGGGTATAATCCGGGTATGAACCGAATGGCTGACATAAATTGTCAGCGTGGCATAGCCGCGGTTGGACAGGTACATCTGGTCAGAGGAGAGAATCCCTGACCAGATTTTATTTTAAGCAAAACCCGACAGGTCTCTAAAACCTGTCAGGTCTGAAACGATAGGAGAATCATGAAGCTAAGCAAACTCGCAAGTGAGATCGCAGAGTCGCCGACCTTTGCCTTGAATGAAGAGGCGCGGCTTCTGCGCGAACGGGGGGAAGCCGTCATCAATTTGGGGATCGGTGAACCCAAGAACAAGACGCCCATTGCCGCCGTGCTGGCATCCGGGGCAAAGCTGACCAGTGGGGAGGTAAAGTACACGCCGCCCGACGGGTTGCCTTCGATGAAAAAAGCGGTCATCCGCTACACCGAGGAGAATTACGACCGCCTCGTTGCGCCGGAGAATGTCATCATTACCAATGGCGCCAAGCAATCCCTTTTCAATATTTTCTATTCCATCTTGAATCCGCAGGATGAGGTCATCATCATCGCTCCGTATTGGGTTTCCTACCCGGAGATGATCAAGATGTGTATGGGGATCCCGGTCATCGTCACGCCGGAGGATGGGACATTCACGCCGCGTTTTGAAGATATTGAGCGGGCTATGAACTCCTCTACGCGGGCGATCATTATTAACAGCCCGAACAACCCATCCGGAGCCATCTATCCGCCGGAGCTGATCGAGAAGATCGTTGACCTGTGCGAGCGTAAGGGCATCTTCATGATCTGCGACGATATTTATCACAAATTGACCTTCGACCGCAATGTCGCCGTGCCCGCCTGGCAGTTTGTAAAAAAGGACATAGAAAATTCGCACATCATCGTCGTGAACGGAGTGGCCAAACTATATGGCATGACCGGTTTCCGCATCGGCTGGGTGGTTGCTCCGCGCGCGTTGATCCGTGTGATGACCAATGTGCTTGCGCAGACGACCTCCTGTGTCTCTCCAATCGCACAGGCTGCCGCCGAGGGAGCCTTGAACGGCTTGCAGTCAGTGGTCGATGGGCTTCGCCTTCAGATCCAGAACAACCGCGATGTGGTCTTGCAGGAGATGAAGACCTTCAACGGGGCGCGGTTGATCGAACCGCAGGGGACGTTTTATGCCCTGCCGGATATTCGCGCGTTCAGCAATAACTCGGTGGAAGTCTCCAAATTCCTGCTCAAGAAAGCGATGGTTGTGACCGTGCCCGGGAAGGAATTTGGGATGGAGGGTCACATCCGCATTTCGTTTGCCGGGT
>JAEURI010000015.1 GCA_016789225.1 Anaerolineales bacterium | reverse complement strand
GCTCTATCCAGTGAAACGTTTTCCACGCGGATCACCTCTGCTGCCGAGTCGCCGCTGACACGGCGCAGCACCACCTTCACTCGCGCCACCAACTCGCGCGGACTGAAGGGTTTGGTGATGTAATCATCAGCACCGATCTCCAGCCCGACAAGCTTATCTGTCTCTTCAACACGTGCCGTGAGCATGATGATGGGCACGTTGCTCTCGCGCCGAATGGACTTGCACAACTCCAACCCGTCCATCTCCGGCATCATCACATCCATTACGATCAGGTCGGGCTTTTCACGTCGTGCCGCCGCAAGACCCTGAACGCCGTCACTGGCAGTGACCACATCGAACGCAGACGCTTTCAGATAATCGCGGCTGATCTCCAGAATCTCAGGTTCATCGTCAACGAGAAGGATTTTTTTGGACATCTGATTATTATAGACCATTGACCATGGTCAGTCGTCCTATTCGTAGCGTAATGCCACCATCGGATGCAGGTTCGCGGCGCGGAAGGCGGGGTATAGGCCGAAGAAGATGCCGATGATGAGTGCAAAGAAGAATGCCAGCAGAATCGAGTTGGCAGTAATGACGGAGGAAATCAAGCCGCTCACGCTGAATGCCAACGCGATACCTACACCCAGCAGAATGCCCACAACACCGCAGAGCAAACTCAGAGTGAAGGTTTCTATCAGTAATTGCGTAAGGATTTGATTCTTGGTCGCGCCGACTGCTTTGCGCAGGCCGATCTCCTTGGTGCGCTCGGTGACCGATACCAGCATGATGTTCATGATGCCAATGCCGCCAACGAGCAGTGAAATCCCGGCAATTGCGCCGAGGAAAATGGTCAGGGTTTGGGTGACGGTGTTGAGGGTTTCGAGCGTATCCGACTGGTTCATGACGTTGAAATCCAATTCATCGCTGGTCTTTAGCTCATGCGAACGGCGCAGCATATATTCAACAGTAGCCGAGACGGTATCCATATTCTTTTCATCTGTCACAGAGACGAGGATGTTATTCACGGTCTTCCTGCCATTATAGACAGCGCTTTCACCAAAGAGTTTGTTATAGCCCGTTTCGATCGGAATGAAGATATTCTCATCCGGCGAACCGATGGAAGAGCCTTTGGCTTCGAGCACACCCACCACCTGAAACTTCAAGCCATTGATGGATATGATCTTTCCGATCGGTGAGAGTTCGCCAAATAGATCCTCCGCAACGGATGAACCGAGCACGGCCACCAGGGTCTGGGATTTATTATCGCCCTCGGTGATAAATCGTCCGTCCGCCATCTCGAACGAACGGACCTCCTTATGCGCTTCCATCACGCCCACGGTTGGGGCGCTGAAACTTTCACTTCCAAATTTCACAGTGTAACTGGCCTGATAGACCGGCACAATATCCGAGATGTTGGTCGTGAGGGCGCGGTCAAGGAGTTGATAATCGGCATAATAGAGATGACTGGCCTGCTGAGAACCTCCGCTGAGCGCGGCAGGCCCGGCCTGCATTCTGCCCGGAGAGATGGTCAATAGGTTCGAGCCGCCGCTTTGAATCTGACTGGTGATGCTGGCGGTTGCCCCTTCCCCGATGGAGAGCAGCGCCACCACCGTGGCCACACCGATGACAATGCCAAGAATGGTCAACACCGAGCGCATTTTGTTGGCTCGCAAGGCGCGCAGGGCGATCTTTAGGTTTTCTGAAAATAACATGTTTCTAGGCCTGGGGCGGGGGGCGCGCCCCGCCCTACGCTTCCATCCGCGGCGCACCGGCTTTGATGGGGTTTGGATTCTTTTCATCCGAAATGATCCTGCCATCTGAGAGTTTGATAATGCGCTCGGTATGACGCGCCACATACGAGTCGTGCGTCACCAGGATCACCGTCTGCCCGGTATCGCGATGCAGGCTTTGGAACAAGTCCATGATCTCCACGCCGGTCTTGCTGTCTAATGCGCCGGTGGGCTCGTCTGCCAATAAGATAGCAGGCTCATTCACAATGGCACGGGCGATGGCCACACGCTGCTGCTGACCGCCCGAAAGTTCATTGGGCGCATGATGCGTGCGTTGACCCAGCCCTACCCGCTCCAATGCCTTCATGGCACGCTCATCGCGCTGCCTGCCAGAGATGCCTGCATAGGTTAATGGCAGTTTGACATTCTCCAAGGCGCTGGTGCGTGCCAATAAATTGAACTGCTGAAACACAAAGCCGATCTTCCGTCCGCGTACATCGGCGAGGCGGGTCTCGTCCATGTTTTCCACGGAGACATCATCCAGAGTGTACCTGCCGCTGGAGGGAACATCGAGGCAGCCGATGATGGACATGAGGGTGCTCTTGCCCGAGCCAGACGGCCCCATGATGGCGACCATCTCCCCATTCTGGATGGTGAAGCTCGCGCCATCCAACGCGCGCACTTCACTTTCACCCATCTGATAGACCTTGGTCAACTCTTCAACATGGATCATGGATTGCCTCCAAAGGGGTTCGGCGCTTCGAAGCTGCTGGCGCGTGCCGTGGTGACCAGATCGCCTTCGTTCAAGTTACCGGTCACGGCCACCAATTCGCCGACGATCGCGCCGCCAACCACATCCACACGCACAGTCTCTTCGCCACGCACCACCCACACGAATTCACCTTGTGAGTCGTTCTGAATGGCCGTGATGGGCACCGCCAATGTGGATGTTTCGCCGCCGATATGAATGGTCAGATTCATGGTGGAGCCCAGCGGCAGGAAGGCACCTTCTTCAGGCGTATCCAGGTCGACGCGCACATCGTATTTGACCAGGCCCGAGATGACCTCCCCCACCGGGTTGACCGATGCCACCACGCCGCTGAATGTGACCCCGGGCAGCGCATCCGACTCCGCTGTGACCTGATCGCCAAGGTTGACCTTGGCAATGTCTGATTCATCCACCTGCGCATCTACGTATAGGTTTTCCAAATTCGCGATATTGACCGAAAGCTCGCCCGTGCTGACGACCTCCCCCGCAATATTTTCCACCGAAAGCACCTGCCCATCGAAGGGAGCGATGATACTCATCGAGTTGACCGTCGCTTGTGCGGCATCCACTTTGGCCTGGGCGGCGATGACATCCTGTGAGGTTTCACCTGCGAGCAGACGGTCATATTCGCGCTGGGCGTCTTCGTATTGAGCCTTCTTCAAGGCCAGGTCGTTCCCGGCCTCGATGATCCAATCTTCGGGAGCGGGGCCGCGGAAGTTCTCGGACTCGTATTTATAAGCCCATGTGTTGCCGCGCCTGACAATGCGGGCGCTGTATCTCGTCTGTGGAATGCGCTGATCGGTCTGCAAATACAGAAGATAGTTCTGCGCGTCTTCGTAATCTTCCTGGGCTGCCTTTAGGTCAATGGCGGCCTGGGCAAGATCGGTGCCAGAGGTGAGCAGGTCGTCCAATGATTGCTGGGCAGTGATGAGATCTGCCTGGGCCGAGACGATGCTGGACGAGGTGCTGGTGGGGTCGAGGGTGAGCAGAATATCGCCTGCCTTCACAAAATCACCGGGCTGGGCGTTCACAACTTCGACGGTGCCGCCCGCCTTCCAATTGAGGCTGGCGAAGGGCTCGGCTTCGAGGCTGCCGGTCGAGTCGACGGTTTCTGTCAGCGTGACCGAGACCACCTGGGCGGTATCCGCTGCGGCTGAGTTGGAGGCGTTTGCGTTTCCGATGACACTCACGAGCAAGACTGCGATCACCACCACAACGGCGGCGGCGATCCATCCATAGGTTTTATTCTTGAACATCTAATTTCTCCTTTATGCTTTTCTAGAGGATACTTTTCAAATGTGCAGAATTTATGCAGAAGGTGGGGAGGAGTTTGTAGATACCGGCGGCTTTTCGGCTGATATAATCCCCGCCCATGCCGACAAAAAGACAACAAGCCGAACAAGCCCTGCACGACGCACGCAAGGGATTGCTGCGCTGGGGGGCGGTGATGCTTGCCATTTATATTGCAATTGTGCTGGTGTTCCCGCTCTTTCCCTACATCTACCGCGAAGGGAAGATGCTTGACCTGGAGTTGATCTTACGCAACGGGAACCGCGCGTTGATCTGGGTGTACATTTTGGGGCTGGGGCTGTTGTTCCTTGCCTTCTGGCGCATGATGCGCATTCTGCACGGCTTCTCGAAGCAATTCCCCGAGGAATCCAAAAGGCTGCGCGGAGCGGTGCTGGGCATCGGCGCGGCGAGCGGACTGGCGATGCTCTGGCTGTACCCGGTGACTGCGCTGGACGTGGCGGTGTATGTGGTCAATGCGCGCATCTGGACGCTATACGGCGGCAACCCGCTGACGACCCCGCCCGAGGCCTTCCCCGCTGACCCGTATATTCACCTGGCGGGCGAATACATCAACAAGACTTCGCCTTATGGCCCGGTGTGGGAGGGCATTGCCCGCCTGCCGGTGCAGATGGGCCTGACGGACATCGGCTGGGGCATTGTCGGGATGAAGGTGATCGGGCTTTTATGCGTGCTGGGCATGGCGGCGCTGATCGGCTGGTATGCACAACAGCAGGATAAAAAATACGCCGTCAGCGAAGTGACCGCCATGGGGTTTTTCATCCTCAACCCGCTGGTGATGTTGGAGGCGGTGGGGAACGCGCACAACGACATGATGATGGCGGCCTTCCTGACGCTGGGGCTGATCCTTTGGCAGCGGGGGAAATGGGCCTGGGGGACACTGGCGTTGACGCTGGCTTCGCTGGTGAAGCTGCCGGCCTTGATCGTGATGCCACTCTTTGGTTTGAGTGTGTTGATGGAAGCAAGTAACTGGAAGGAACGCCTCTTGCGCGCGCTGGGAATTGGTGCGATCTTCCTGGTGGTTTTCCTCGGCCTGTACCGTTTGATGGGCCCCTTCCCGGAGGTGTTCACGGGCATCCTCCAGTCTTTTGGGAGGCGCAGCTTTTCACCGGCTTATGCCTCGTATGTGATCGTGCGTGAGTTCGCGCCAGCCTTTGCGCCCTACATTCTCTCGCAGTCGCGCAATGTGTTTCTGGTGGTGTATGCCTTTATTACCTTCCTGTTGCTGCGTAAAAAGCTGACCCTGCTGGAGGCGGGCTTTCTGGCGTATTTTGCGCTGATCTATTTGAGCAATGCCTTTCGCATCTGGTATCCGTTATGGTTCATTCCCTTTGCGGTCTTGAACCTCAACTCGCGCACCTACTGGCGCACCTTCCTGTTTAGCCTGACGGTTGAGTTCAGTATTTTGAGCTATTACATTCTGTGGCGCTGGCATTGGCGCTATTGGGACTGGGGCGTGAACGGCCCGCTGGCGGCGTATTGGGATTACTTCAAGATCATGACGCCATTTACGGTTTCGTGGGTGTTTACGCTGCCCTTCCTGGGAGATGTGATGGGGTGGATGAGGGATAAGGTGAAGTATCGGGAGGAGTTGTGGCTGTGACTTAAATGGACAACGTCCGCGATTGGCTCGCGGACGTTGTATTTTTGCGGCGGTGAAGAATTAGCGCAGGATGACCCAAAGGGCGTGGAGGACACCTGGCAGGCCGCCGAGAAGGGTGGCGACGATGTTGATCCAGAAGTCGTTATCGATCTTGCCGTTCTTCATGTATACGGCGAGAGGGGGGATGAAAAGCGCGACGATAATTTGCAATACCTTGTTGTCCATTTTATTTTCTCCTGACTGAAGTTGAGGTGGGCTTTCATTCCTATTATATTACTTATTGGGTCTGATGTATCCATATTTTGGAAAGAGAGTGCAGCGGGCCGCAAAGGCAGGCGTTTCTATTGTAAAACGGCGGGGCAAGTTTGTATAATGGATGTATGGCTTAGTGGTGCGGGTGGGGGTCCGGTTGGGATGAGGCGTTGTTTCCATTTGGTGCAGAAGAATATTTGTGTGGAGGGATGCTGTATGGATGCGATAGCGATCCTGGGGATCATTGGCGGGGTGGCGTTGTTGACGGCCTTTTACGGCGGGTTGGATGTGGACCGGGTGAGGATCCCGCCGCTGCCGAGGTCGGTGCGGTTTGCTTCGGGTGCGCTGGGTGCGGTGCTGCTGTTGTATGTGATGTGGGTGACGTATCAGCAGGCGGGCCTTGTGAAGACGGAGGAGGAGGCGGGGCCTGCCGCGATGGCCGAGCCGACCGGTATTGAGGGATTGGGCGGGTGCGGTGAGTTGGAGGTGATCTCGGTGAACCCGAGGGCGCTGTTGGAGGAGGAGATGCGCTTGTATAAGGTGTTTGGGGCGGGGTTTTGCAAGGATACGACGGTGTCTATTTCTGGCGGGGCTTTTGTGGGGAGTGAGCCAGGTATTCAGCCGAACGGGCAACCGGCTGAGGTGGCGAGTGATGGGACCTGGCTGACGGTTTATATTTACCCAGCGGAGGAGCCGGGGGAGGCGGGGCAGACGATTCGTATTCGTAACCCGGATAATTCGGAGGCGACGGTGTTTGTTCAGTTTCAGAGGTAGGTTGGGGGGGAGGGTTGGTGGTGGGTGGTTGGTGGTTGATGGTTGGGAGTTGGGGGGTTGGTATAATGCGGGGTATGCCTCCTAATCGAAA
>JAEURI010000094.1 GCA_016789225.1 Anaerolineales bacterium | reverse complement strand
GCCCCAAGGGCGGCGCAGACCCGGAATTTAGCCTGCGTGCTGCTTCCGAAGTTTTATCCACGCTGATCAATCGCCCCGTGACCATGGCTCCAGATTGTGTGGGACCTGAAGTGGAAGCCATTGCCAAAGCACTCAAGCCCGGTAACGTGGTGATGCTTGAGAATACCCGCTTTCACAAAGGCGAAGAAAAGAACGACCTTGAGCTTGCTAAACAAATGGCAGCCCTTGCCGATGTGTACGTCAATGATGCCTTTGGCTCGGCTCATCGCGCGCATTCATCCACAGAAGGCATTGCACGCTTCCTGCCAGCCGTCTCCGGCTTCTTGATGGAACAGGAACTCGAATACCTCGGCAAAGCCGTGGCAAACCCTGAGCATCCTTACATCGCCATTCTCGGTGGTGCGAAGATCAGTGACAAGATTCTCGTCGTTGAAACCCTTGCTTCTAAATGTGACAAACTCATCATCGGCGGTGGTATGGCGAATACCTTCCTCACCGCGAAGGGACTGAACATGCAGGATAGTCTCGTCGAAGCTGAAGCGCTTGAAACTGCCAAGACCCTGCTCTCTAAACTGGGCGATAAACTCGTCCTGCCCGTTGATGCGATCATCGCGGATAAGTTCGACCCTGAAGCCAACACCCAAACCGTGGATGTGGATAAAATCCCTGCCGGTTGGCGCATGTTGGATGTCGGACCTAAAACTATCAGCGTGTATAAAAGCACACTGGACGGAGCCAAATTGATCGTTTGGAATGGACCCGTTGGCGTCTTCGAAATGCCGAAGTTCGCCGAAGGGACATTCGCTCTCGCGAAGTTGATGGCTGAATCCAAAGCAGTCACCGTGATCGGCGGCGGCGACTCAGCCAGTGCGGTTAAGAAAGCTGGCGTTGCCAAGCAAATGACACATGTCTCTACTGGGGGCGGTGCTTCGCTGGAATTCCTCGAAGGCAAAGAATTACCCGGTGTGGCGGCACTGAACGATAAGTAGAATCAGTATTTTCGAATAGGACAAAAGGAGCAGATGGATTTTATGTCCATCTGCTCCTTTCCTTTGTATAATGCGCCAATCAATTAAAGAGGAGAAGTGAAATGGAAACAAACCCAGTTCCCCAGACCGAACCAAAGAATAACCGAAACCTTATTATTGGTGTCGTAATCGCTGTTGTGCTTTGCTGCTGTTGTCTCGTGACAAGTGTTGCCGGATATTACGGCTATCAGGCGTACCTTGAGGCGCAGCGTGTTGCGCAGGAGATCCAGAATCTGGACATACCTGAAATACCCACCGATATCCCATTTAACCCCATTGACCCAGACAGCACCGATGTCCCGATCCCTGATTTTGATGTGACGGGTGACGTTCCGACCGGCGGCCTTGCAGATGAAACCACCCGTTATACGGCATGGCTTTCCGTTCAAATCGTCGCTGCAATCTCCGGGTGTGCGGCACCGACTGCGGCAGGCACGACAATCGCTGTAACCCAGCAGCCCGATGGTAATGGAGTCTGGCTGGAGGAGTGGAACGTCGATTGTGGGGATGGTTCCTTCATGCCTTTCACAGTAACATTCACCCCAGAGAACGGGATCGTCAATGTAACTGTTGATATGCCCTCTCCGTAGTATTTATCGAATCAAATTGATCGGCTTGAAAAGTGAGTGGATTATTCCGCTCACTTTTCTTTTTCGTAACAGTTTACAGACAATTTACAACCCAGCAATCTGGTGCTGTGCTGCTCGGCTATAATGGGGTAAATTACTAAGCGGAGATCCTTTTTTATGGCATTCAAACCTGGTGAAAACGTCGGCCCATACCGAGTCATTGAACAATTGGGCCAGGGCGGCATGGCTTCGGTCTACAAGGCCTACCACGCTGCATTGGACCGGTATGTGGCGTTGAAGGTCCTGCACCAGGCGTTCAATGAAGATTCCACATTTATCAATCGGTTTCAACGAGAAGCACGGGTGGTCGCGAAACTTGAGCATCCAAATATTGTCCCCATTTATGATTATGCCGAACATGAGGGCCGCCCATATCTGGTGATGAAATTCATCGAAGGGGATACCCTCAAAGCACGTATGAATGAAGGCCCGCTTTCTGCACGAGAGATAGACCAGGTCGTTGAGACGGTGGGCTCGGCCCTGGGATATGCTCACCGGCAGGGTGTGCTGCACCGCGATATTAAGCCTTCGAATGTATTGATCTCGAACGAAGGTGTGATGTATTTGGCAGATTTTGGTCTGGCACGGATCGCCGAAGCGGGCGAATCGACTCTCTCTGCTGATTCGATCATGGGAACGCCTCAGTATATTTCGCCTGAACAGGCCATGGGGAAAAAAGACCTGGACGGTAAGACCGATATTTATTCTTTTGGCGTGATGTTGTATGAGATTGTAGTGGGGCAGGTCCCATTTAATGCTGACACACCATTTTCCATTATTCATGACCACATCTATACACCCCTGCCTTTGCCCATGGATGTGAACCCGAAGGTGCCTGAGCCCGTTCAACGCGTGCTGCTTAAGGCGCTTGCAAAGGATCGACTTGACCGCTTCGAAACCGTGGAGGAGTTGATCGGAGCCTTCAAGTCTGCCTGGCTGGAAGCGGGTATTCCAATGCGCGGCACGGATATCACAATGCGATTCCCTGCAAAAAATTCTGAGCCGGTCAAGAAAGCGATGGATGCTCCCAGAGTGAGATCTGCCGAAATGCCGGTACCAGCTTCTGGTCCGAAACAGAAGCGAACGCCTTGGATGTGGGTGGGAGTCGGCTTGGTCACCATCCTGTGTTTTGGGTTTGGGTTATTGGCCCTGCGTAACACTTTGACAATATTCTCTCAATCTGTCGAAAATACCAGTACGCCCGCAGCACAATTGCCGCCAAATGCTCAACTTCCTCCACCGGCGCCGGGGACATTACCTCCCAATGGACAATTATTGCCTCCACCTAGTGGAAATAATAATCCCACGCCCACCGTGATCCCGCCGGATCAAATGTCTGCGGAAGTCGCAGCGGCTTATGAACTTGTAACCAAAAGCCCAGGTGACCCTAATGCTCATTTGCAATTATCGCTAGCATTTTGGGATGCAGGCCTTGAGCAGGCTTCCATTGAAGAGCTGGGGCAGGCGTCCAACCTTGCCGGGCCTGATAGTAAGGATTTTTATCTCACGGCTGCGCAGGAATATGCAGCCCGGGAGGCATGGATTCTTGCGGCCCGGATGTATATAAACCTTGGCCCTATCTATCGCATTGAGGGCACGGGGATTCCGGAAGATATCAAGGATGCTCTTCGTGAGTCTCTCTATAAGGCGGCAGATCACAAGGATTTTTTGGTACTTCTCCCATTCGATCAGATCGAAAAATTGAATGGCCCACTTGCCTCCATGGTCCGTGCGCGGTATACCCTGTATAATGGGGACGCGAACGAAGCTGCCATGCTTGCGGCGAACGTGGAGAAAATGTCTCCGGACCTGATCGAAGTGCATTTATTGAAAGCGGAAATTGCAATAAAAAACGGGAACATGCAGGAAGCCAGGACAATTCTGCTTAAACTTTCACAAGATACAGCTGCGCCTGATTGGGTGCGTACGATGGCTGAAGAATATCTAAAATCCATTCAATGAGGAATAATAATGAGAACACCGTTTGTAGCCGGTAATTGGAAGATGAATAAGACTGTTGCGGAGACTCGCGAACTACTCTCTGCATTAAAAGCTGGGTTGGATGATGTGAGGGGTGTCGAGCGGGTTGTTTGCCCTCCGTTCATTTCGTTGACTGCTGCATCCGACATGCTTGCTGGGAGCGAGATCGGGCTTGGCGCGCAAAACATGCATTGGGAGGAAAAAGGCGCCTTCACTGGCGAGGTTGCGCCTGCAATGGTGCGAGAGTTATGCGGTTATGTCATTCTCGGTCACTCGGAACGGCGCACGTACTTTGGCGAGACCGATGAGACCGTGAATAAAAAATTGCTCGCTGCTCAAAAACATAACCTGATCCCGATCGTCTGCGTAGGGGAGACTTTGGCACAATATGAAGCGGGTAAGACGTCGGAGGTGGTTTCTTCACAAACCCGGCTGGGCCTTCAGGGTGTTTTCCCTGAATTTGCCCCGCAGATCGTGGTTGCCTACGAACCGGTTTGGGCCATTGGCACCGGGAAGGCATCCAGCAGTGAAAATGCCCAGAACGTACACGGAAATGTCATTCGATCTGTGCTGAATGAATTGTTTGGCGCTGAATCTGCCCAGGCGATCCGCATCCTGTACGGCGGGTCGGTCACTGCTTCGAACGCAGCAGAGTTTTTCTCCCAGCCGGATATCGATGGTGCGCTGGTGGGCGGTGCAAGTTTGAAAACGGATGAGTTTGTGTCCATTGCCAAGGCGGCGGTGAAGTAGCCGTGCAGTTTACGGGTCTGCTTTGGTTTGCCCTTACGCTCCTGCCGCTGGTCTTTCTCCAGCGGCTTTTGCATCGTGAGATTCAGATCCTGTTATTTCTCCTGACGCGCAGCAAACCTTTGACCATCGGTGTTTTTTCGATGCTGTTCTTTCCGGGTGTGTTCCTTCATGAACTCAGTCATTACTTGATGGCGAAACTTTTGAGAGTGAGAACAGGCCGTTTTTCATTGATCCCGCAATCGCTCTCGAATGGAAATTTGCAATTGGGGTATGTCGAAACCGAGAAAACGGATTTTGTGCGCGATTCATTGATCGGCCTGGCTCCATTGATCGCAGGGACTTTGTTTGTGGCCTATGCCGGTGTTTATAAAATGCAATTGAATACGCTATGGGAGGTCTTTCGTAATGGACAGTTCGACTTGTTTTGGATGGGTGTCGGTCTTGTTCCAGACATGCCGGATTTTTACCTGTGGTTTTATCTGATTTTCGCCGTATCCAGCACCATGCTGCCGTCTGAGTCGGACCGGCATGCCTGGCTTCCGCTGGGGATCTGGGCCGGGATATTATTCGCAGTTGCCCTCTTTGTTGGTGCAGGCGGCTGGATGCTTGAGAACATTGCCCCCTTGCTGGATTCTTTTCTGCGTTCCGTTGCGTTATTGTTCGGGTTCAGTAACATTGTGCATGTGATCTTGCTGCTACCACTCATGGCTTTGCGTCGAACAATTACTTATATCTTGCAGGTGGATGTAGTAAGAAGATAATCTTTGATGGAGACTGGCATGGATCGAATTGTTGAATTGCGGAATGTTATTCAGGATGATCTGCCTATTTTCTTTGAGCATCAACGCGACCCGCTTGCTTTGGCAATGACGGATTTTCCTGCCCGGGAAGAGGAAGCATTCATGGCGCACTGGCGGAAGATCATGGCAGATGAAAACACATTCCTCAAAACCATCCTATGCGATGGGCAGGTGGCGGGAAATATTCTCAGTTTTGACATGGATGGAAAGCGTGAAGTGGGATATTGGCTGGGAAGGGATTTTTGGGGCATGGGAATCGCCTCAGAAGCGCTGACGCAGGTTCTTGGTCTGGTTGCGATGCGTCCGTTGTATGCCCACGTATCCAAACGGAATCGAGCTTCCCGCCGGGTGCTGGAAAAATGTGGCTTCATCGTCATTGGTGAGGATGTGTGGGAACCGCTTCCGGGTGAAAAGGAGATCGAAGAATACGTGCTTGAGTTGAGATGACAAGTCGATTTGAGAGATACATAGAAGAGATTATTCGCAGGACATTGTATGAGGGAGGTTCGGCTTCCAACCCGGAGAAATTTTCTTTTTATCCACCCAGAGACTTATGGTGTTTTCCAAAATATCCATCCAGAACCGACATTCTTCCACGCGCGACCGATCTGGTGCAGGCGCTTAAGGAATTTCTTGAACGTAATAAGGATGTTTTGAAAGAGGAAGATTGCTGGCTGGGAACCTGGCTCAACCCCAAAACGGATGAAGTTTATCTGGATGTTTCGACGGGCTGTGAAGATTTGGAGGCTGCGCAAAAACTTACCGTTCAAGTGAGTTCACTGGAAGGCAGGCGGATCGTCGCCATGTTCAACCCCAAACAAAACAAGACGATATATCTTTGGGAAGAGGAACGAGGTGATTGATTTTTTGCGTTTATTTTTTGCGACCGACAGTCAGCATTTTATTGCGAATGGGGAAAAGAATAAAGAAGACATGTACAAAAGGCAAAAGAATTTTTACAAGCGCCTCAGACTTCACGAGCTTCTTCAAATAAAAACTGTATGGAAAGGATAGCTCGTGGAAGGTCTTTAATTCCAATACTTCCAAACCGGCGGTTTCCAACAATCCCTTCATCTCGGCGAGCGAAAGGATTTGCTTGTGGCCGAAGGGTTTCGAGGAATACATCGTGTTGAGAAAGGTGGGGAAGAGACCGCCCGTCAACCAATAAGTGAATTGACCCATGCGGTGATAGAACGCATCACGGCATGGGGTGTCGATTAGAAGGGTACCGCCGCTTCTGAGCATGTGGGCAGCGGAATGCAGGGTGGCCTGCGGATAATTGACGTGCTCGATCACATCCCATAGGGTCACAATATCGAAGGTGCCATGGTGGGTTTTCCAGTATTCATCTTCGATGGTGCGCTTGACCACCTCAAAGCCGTGCTTTGTCTTGGCATAATAGGCGCGCGTGTCGCTGAGTTCGATTCCCAGAACATCGGCCCCCTCCTGCTTCATTCTGGAAAGAAATAATCCGCCGCCGCAGCCAATGTCCAATACTTTTTTTTCAGGGATGTTCGTATGTCTTCGGACAGCTTGAATTTGATTTTCCAGCCGCTCCGGGTTCGATTGCAGGGATTTTTCGATATACGTCACCTCGGCTTCGGTCAGGGCGCTGCCGTCGATTTCGGGCGAAAACTCTTCGACCGGGTCGAGATGGTCAATGTAATGAAACCCGCCCGGCGAAACGAAGACATTCGCGTTGGATAATTTGTACCGAGGCTCGCCGCTTGTGTGATGTTTGAGTTCGTCGATATTTTCCATTCAGTCTCTGTTCTCTTTGATTTTATCAAGGATGATGGGAACACTGCGCGGGTAATCCATGCTTTCGTGTGTGACATTCAAACGCAGGATGTTCGACTCAGGGAGCGACTCCAGCCATTCATCGACATATCTCTCCAGCAGTTCCGCATCCTCACTCGACGCGATGTTGATCCTGTTTCGAGAGGCCAGTCTTTGGCGGATGGCTTGTGAGTCCGCGCCCAGCGTGATGATGAGATTGGGCGCAGGTAGGAACTGACGGGTCAGGGTGTGGAGGCGGCGGCATAGGTCAAACTCCGGGTCGCTGAGCCAGCCCCGGGCATGAAAGAGGCGGGTGAATCCATAAAAATCGAGATCGAAACCTCCATCCATCAAGGCAGGCTGCGATTGCATGCGGAGGAGGCGTTCCTGTTCGGCGCGAAAGAGCAGATAATCCAACTGGTTGGCGAGCGCGAATCTTGCGTCCTGTTTAAAGAGCGCCTGAAACGGTCGTTCCTCGTGCTGCTCGAATGCGATGGCGAACTGGTGCTTTTCGCGCAGGGCGTTCAGCAGAGTGGTCTTTCCCACGCCGCTGGGTCCTACAATAACGATGAGTGTATTCATGGCCTGGTTTGGGTTGCTGGGTGAGTTTGAAATGATGCGGATGATTGCACTATTTTATATTAAAATAGGCCATTCCATTTCGCAATGAGGAGAAAGCGATTGACCGAACCGTTCGTCCTCACATCTGATGATCCGCTGATCAACCGGCTTAATTTCAAATCTTTTCGGAACTCCATGATCCGGCGGGTGGTGCCCTTTATACCGGAGCCAGGTCAACCGCAAACCATGCATGTGATGACCCCATGGGGCTCAGAGTTGACTGCCAAGAGTGGCGATATGCTCATCAGCGAACTGGATAAGCCCGAAGATTTCTGGCCAATCGATTCGGTCATTTTTGATGAGACGTATATTGTCGTCAAGCCGGGGTTGTGCATCAAGCGGGCTGTTACTCTTATTGTTCCGCTTGCGGATGTGGTTGGCGGCGATGAAGACCGTATGGTGACCGTGCATACCCTCGAAGGGCCGGAGACTGTCCGCGCCGGTGATTTTTATCTTGCCAAGGGTGTCAAAGGTGAAATATGGCCCTACCCCAAGGAAAAGGTGTTGAAGACAATGAGACCCGTCGATTAGACGGGTCCTTTTTATCAGCGGAGCTTTTTTCCAGAGCCTGTTTTTCTAAGGATCTTTGTTGTGGTAATGGGGGGAGTGGCTTTTTTGGCAGACTCCCCGCCGGTTTGAATGAGACGCTCCAGGGCACTGTCGATGACGTTGTAGATGAATTTGGATGGGTTGATCATATCGATCTGCCCTCCCATGCTGCGCATCAAGTCGATCATATGCCTGGTCAGGCGCACATCGGTGTCGATGGTTTCGCCCGTGAATTCGGTTGCCACGGTGATCAGGCGTACGTTCTTGATGCCGACACGGCCCAGTGCGGAGTACACCGCCCAGCGGTTGTTGCGCTCATGGAGGTCGTCGCCTTCCTTGGGCTCGCCCAGGTTTTCGACCTGATTGATCACATCAACGAGTGGGTTGTTGGTGACCTTGTAGTAACGGTCCAACCAGGGTTCACCGGCCGGGGAGACGAACTCGCGCGCATAGGCAGATTCGGAGTGGGATAAATAAGCTTTTATCTTGATGCCAGCTTCGATACAGGCTTCGGCAAAGATGATCTCACTCCCCGCTGATAGCCCCGCCATGATGGCCCGGTCATTGGTGCCGGGGGAGAGTTTGTCGATTCTCTTGCGGATCTCCTGACGAATCTCCGTCTCGTTTTCCGGCGGAAAGAGTTTCTTTTCCTTGCCCATGTAATCCACCATGTATCCAGTGAAGAGCAGGACGCGTCCCGTTTGTTTTGCGCTGAGTTTGCCTACTTCGGCAATGTAGCCTGAATCGCCTGAGCTTACCCTTGAAATCTCCTCCTTGATCAGGTCAATGGAGGCTTGCACATATTCACGACGTATTCCCACCGCTTTGATGATCTCCAATTGTGCGAGGGAGGAATTTAGAGAGAATATATTGCGGCGGGAGGCTGTGATTGCCTTGCGGTAGGAGCGCAAGACTTCCTCCAGGTCATTGGAGGTGAGCAGGCGCAGTTCTGCCAGCGAGATCAGAGTCCAATAATCTGCCTTTTCCTGTTCGATGGCGATGCGGCTTTCCAGGCCGAAGAGCAGGGTGTCACGCAGGCCGGGCATCAGGCTCCGGATGCGGGCAATATCGGGGTCGGGCGATTTTTTGCTATCGAAACGCTCGGCCAGTTGGACGGCGATGGTCGAAAGGGTAAACGCGTTGATGCCAGGGTAATAATCGTTCAGGTCGATCTTGAAGCCTTTGATGTAAATGTCGATGGCCTTGATCAGCCAGTGATAGGACTCGAATGCGCGTCTCAGCCGTTTTGTTTTATCTTTGATATCGATCCAGGACGCCGTCCACATTTCCTTGTAAATTCGCCCAAGATAGGTGATGGATTTGCTGTCGGTGGGAAAATCGGCCAGCAGATTTTCGATCTTGACAATGGCCTCATCCACGCGGCCTACACGGTTGAGGTGAAAGGCCTCTTCGCGGCGAAACTCGAGGTTGGATGAATTGACTTCAAGTCCTTTGCGATATTGGGCCAGCGCCAGTTCGTATCGTCCAAGATCGGCCAGCGCCCGGCCTACATCGGCAACCGCTTCTTCACGAATGAGCGGATTTTGGATCTCTTCAGTCAAAAGCAGAATGTCCCCGATGTGTTTTTGCCGCTGGGCAACGGTGACCTTTTCCTTCCATTCGTCGTATTCGCGCCAGAAGCCGGTAGCCAGATGGGTCTTCAGGCTCTTGCGCTCGGGTTCCTTCAACCCGGAGAGCAGGTTGTAGATGGGGCTGTGAACCGCCTCGCGGTCGGAGGCCCAGGTATCCTTGACCATGCGGGCGATGGCCTTGATATCGCTGCGAATATATTCTGGGTCAGGCACACCTTCAGGAGTGATGTGATAAGGGAAGGTGCGCACATTGAAAATATCGAAGGGCATATAGGCGCGGCCTGCCTGAATATGCACCACGCCGCGTTTGCGAAGCGCATGGCGGATACCAAGTTCGTAAAATGCGTTGGCATTGTCGATGCTCAGATCACACAACACCATATCTGCCAGCAGAAGTTCCTGGAACATGTCGGTGAGGATGTCTCCGGCGGCAGTTTCTTCGTCGGCGCGGAACGGCTCGAAGCCTGCCTCTTCCAGCGCGGGTTTAATTAACTTTCGGTAGATCGCGTTGAAGTCGAAGGGCTGACCATCTGTGCCTTTTTTCTTTCCGAATGGCATGACGACGAATGCATGCGGCAGTGCTTCGGGACGCAAGGCGCGGGAATCCGATTCGGTGTGAGACTCCTTTTTTGTTTCCTTTGTCTCAACGACTGCCTCGGTGGTCTTGTTGACAGTGTTGCCTTGTACCGGGGTGGATGTGGCAGGTTCCGGCGAGGAGGTTGAGGCGGTATTTGCCGGAGAAGCAGATGGGGCTGAGGTCGCTGGTGGGGGAGTCGCGATCAATGATGTGGACGGCGGCGGGTTTCCCGTCGCTGTTTCCGTCTTGGCTTTGTCTTCGCTGGTCTCGGTCATGGAATCATCCTTTGAGCATCAACCTTTTATTTCATGGGTCTTCGGGTAACGAGCCAGCAGGTCGTTCAATACACCGCGCGGGGTGTCGCCATTCACATCCACGTCCTTGTAATCTGCCGCAATGGTTTGCAAAGAGTTTGACAAGCCCAACCGCTGCGCGAGTTGTTCGCCAAAGTTCTGGATCGCCTCTCTCATTGCCGCCAGTTCTGCTTGCACCACATCAGAGGATGCCTCCTCTGCGAGCGAGCCAAAGGCTTCCTCGAAGGCTTCGGTGAGTTTTTCGCTGGCGGATTCCATCGTTTCGGTCGTCTCGGCTACGATGACGTCTTCGAGGTCTTTGCGGAAGCGGCGGTCAACCTCGCGTTGTTCCTGGATGACACGGTTGATAAGGCTGGCTTCCTCGTCCAGGTTGGATTCTTTGAGGGCTTCCTGCATGGCCTTGATATATTCGACGTTGCGGCTCCACAAGATGTCTTCGGTGGAGTTGACCATTCTGTAGATTTCACTCTTGGTGCGTTCCTCAGCTTCAAGGTTTTTCCAGTGGTCCGAGATGATGGTCAATTCCATAATGACCTTGCTGTAATTTCGCACCACCAAGTCGAGGTTCTTCAATTCCTGCCAGCCGAGAAGTGTGGTGGTGATGGATGCTGTCAGCGCAACCCATAGGGCCAATGTACTATTTGTGCCACTGAAGGCTGCCAGGAATGCGCCCGCCACACCGGAGATCAGAATGAATACCTGTAAACGTATTCTTTCCTTTTGCTTTTGGTTGATTTTCTTAACGTGCCAGTTCAGTTCATTTTCGAGGCGGTACTTGAAATATTCATCGCCGCTGAGGTCATTGAAACCGGGGTCGCAATTTGGAAATTTGGGGTCAAAACGGGGCGGCGGAGGGACTTCCCCTTTATACGCTTCCATAACCAATTCGCCGTTCATACCGCGATAAACCGAACGCTGAATTTTGGCGAGTCTCTTTTCGAGCCATTCGCGCCGTTTGGGGTTGTTCTTCAGGATCGTTCGGTACAGGTAAATGTCTTTCAGAGTTTCTTCTGCACCTGCCCGTGCAATCAACCAGTCTCCTGTGGCAAAGTTTGTGCTCGTAAATGCCGCCAGGGCCGAAGCGAGAATTGGGGAGGCAACGAGAAAAATTTGGATAATTAACCTGCCTGTTTTTGGAAAACCCTCCTGCGGGTAGATTGTGTAGAGGATGGCGAACAACGTCGCAAACACACCAATGACGGCGATCCACTTACGCAGGTTGGTGTAGGAGGCTGTGCGCTTTACCGAAGTATCGTCAAATTGCGCAAATTTGCGCCAGGCCAGTTCGAGAATGGGAGTTTTGTTGGTTTCCTGAGTTTCCATGATGTCTCTCCTCGTTCCTAGCGGGTTACGAACCATGCGGCGACGTAACCTTCGTTCGTGGCATCCTTGACCTTGATCCACTGATTGTTCGCGCCGATCTTGGATTCGCCGCCCGGCTCGGTGATGGTGAACTCATAGTTGATGGGTACACGCTTGATCAGCGACGCATCACTGACGACGGGTTGGTTGCGCAATGAAACCGCCTCGGCCGTGGTGCGCACTTTGACCGCTCCGCCTGTGGTGGTAGTGGTTGTCGTTGTCTGCGCGGTGGAACCGCCAGCATACTTGACATACCAAGCCGCCACGTACCCTTGCTTGTTGCTTGCGTCGCGGACTTTGATCCATTGATTTTGTACGCCGATCTTTGGGATGGCGATGTTGGCCGGTTCAAGGCTGATCAACTGTTCGGTGGTTTGCACATAGCGGATAAGAGTCTCTGGCGAAACGACCGGTTTGCTGCGTAGCGTGATCTGGGTGGTGGGAACGAGCGCCAACGCACCTGCGGGTACGGGAACGCCAGTCCCATCTCCGCCTGGTGTCGGTGCAGAGTCGACATTGGGTGTTGAATCAGTTGTCGTTGTGGTGGAGGCGGAAGATCCTTTTTTATCGGATACATACCAGGCCGCCACAAATCCCTGATCGCCTTTCGGGTCCTGCACCTGAATCCATTGACCCTGTACCCCAACCTTTGACTTCGCTTTCGATTTTTCTTCCAGGCTGATCAGCTCGGTATTCATCAACATGCGCTTCCACAAATAACCGGTGACCGATGCCTCAGCGCGCAGGGCAAGGTCATCTTCAAGGGCGTATAAAACAAACTTTTCAGCAGGGAGGGGCAGGTTCGTTTTCTTGGGAGGTTCGGCTGCGGTGATGCTGTAGTTATCGAACCATAGCACGGCGCTGATCTCTGTTGCTAATTTTGCGCCATTGTATTTGTAACGCGTGGTCAGCAGCACTTCCTTGTCGGGGCCGTCGCCGCCGTATTTATAAGGGTCGTAGATGACGTAATCGCTGCCCTTTTTTTCCTTCACTAGAACAAAATGGGTTTGTATCCCTTGTTGTTTGTTCCAGTCCACTTGCAGGATAACCGGCTTTCCCTCAGCCACAGCCGCATCGATCTGGACGAGCGGGGCAGGGGTGGTCTCGCAGGGCTGCATATCACGGTAGGCACAGTTGGGCCACACATACGGCAGCACGCTCGGGATAAAAAGCGCCCCCTGAAAACCGCCAGCTTTTTTCATTTTATCGTTGACAGTTACGGGGGTCTCGTTATATCCGATGCCATTAAGCATCATCGTAACGGATGTAAGCAGGCATCCCCACTTGCCGATAGTGGTTTCACCCGAAGTGCCGAGGGGAGTGTCCTTCCATTGATCGT
>JAEURI010000073.1 GCA_016789225.1 Anaerolineales bacterium | reverse complement strand
TCTCGGCGCGGGGTGAGGCGCAGCATCCATGGGCGGGGGCGGTTGATGATGTGGCTGCGGGTCGGGTCGGCGTTCTTCGCGGAAGAGCGAACCAAAGATCATCAAGACACCGATGGCGATCAAGATACCGGGCCACCAGTTATCTCCACCACCCGAGAAGATGAAGCCCAACACGATCAACCACATCCAACCGCGAAAGGGTCCCCATTTTCGCGAAGGAAAGAACGGTGATTTTTTATGTCTGTGCATTTCGAGAATCCTTTTCTGAAGAGCCTTTGTATTATACGCAGGTGTTCCCTCAGGGTTTCAACCAGAGTATGCAGAGAGGAAACGGTAGAATATCAAAATGCAGTTTGGCTAAGGGCAGGGAAATATTAAGCCGTTGTCACTTCAACATCATGTGTGATCTCGACCACATCCTTGAGCGTGGCATAGACCGAACAATATTTTTCCTCGCTCAAGTGAATGGCCTTTTTCACCTTTTCCGGGTCGAGTCCCTTGCCGATGGCTTGATAGTGGATATGGATCTTTTTGAATTTCCAGGGCGGGGTATCATCCTGCACCGTCTCAGCGCTGACCTTGAGCTCGCCCAGTTCCTGACGCTGCTTGTTCAGGATCTCGACCACGTCGTAGGCGGAGCATCCAATTAGCGACATGACCAGCAGGTCCGACGCGCCAATGCCGCGCCCATTGTTGATGGGAATCTGATGCTCGTCCCTGTCTTTGACGGTGAATAATTCCTGCGCGTCCCAATGAAGAGTTACATTTTTATTTGCCATGACGGGAGTATACATGATTATTCAGAGCAGGGTATTTTTCTGCCAAACATGCTGACATTAATCGATGGTTTTAGGACATTCCACACCCTGGAAGGTTGACGCCTGCCTGCTTCATCCCTACAATTTCTGCTTCCGAACAGCCGAATACTTTAGGAGATTTCGATGGCAACCTTTATCTTATCTGTGAACGGCGTCGACCATACTGTGGAAGCAAATCCGAACATGCCGTTGTTATGGGCATTGCGCGATCTGCTGAATCTGACCGGAACCAAATATGGGTGTGGCATTGGCATGTGCGGTTCCTGTACTGTGCTTATGGATGGCAATGCAGTGCGTTCATGCATCCTGCCTGTTTCTGCCAGTGCAGACCGCGCCATCATCACCATTGAAGGGTTTTCAACCGATGGCCTGCATAAAGTTCAGCAGGCGTGGCTTGCGGAGTCCGTCTCGCAGTGCGGATATTGCCAGCCGGGAAAGATTCTCACAGCAGCGGCATTGCTGGATAAAAACCCGCATCCGACCACCGCCGAAATTGATTCTGCCTTCGAGAACAATCTCTGCCGCTGCGGCACCTACCTGCGCATTCGCCGTGCCGTTCAACGCGCGGCAGAGGGAGGCTAACGCCATGACGAAAATTTCACGGCGCGACTTTCTCAAAGTTTCCTTCACGGCTGGCGGAGCATTACTGGTTGGCACATATCTTGAAGCCTGTGCCCCCGCCGACCTGACCGATACTCCATTGCCGATGCCAACCGGAACCTCCACGGCTATTCCCGAACCGCCCTTCCAACCGAATCTGCACATCCGCATCGACACAGAGGGTGTGGTCACTTTGATCATCCATCGCTCTGAAATGGGACAGGGCGTGCGCACCTCACTGGCAATGATCCTGGCCGAAGAGCTCGAAGCGGATTGGTCGACAGTGCGCATCGAGCAGATGGACGCAAGCAAGGGCGTGAATCAGATCACAAGCGGCAGCGGCAGTATTCTTATTAATTATGACCGTTTGCGTGAATTGGCTTCGGTGGCGCGCAGAATCCTTGTTGAAGCTGCGGCTCAATTCTGGGGTGTGACACCAGAGGAATGCAAGGCCGAAAATGGAGAAGTGGTTCGCATGGCATCGGGCGAGCGCGTTGGGTATGGTCAACTCGTTGCCATAGCCAATACACTGGATAGCAAACCCCGGCCCGAACTAAAAGACCCGAAGGACTTCAAACTGATAGGCACCTCCCTGCAACGTGTCGATGACCCGGATATTGTCACTGGCAGAGCCATTTATGGGTTGGATGTGCGTGTGCCGAATATGTTATATGCCGTTGTGGCGCGTCCGCCTGTGCTGAGGGGAGAGCTCCTTGAGTACGATTCAACCCAGGCGGAGTCTGAGGCGGGCGTTCGGGCTGTCGTCGAGATCCCGGGTGGGGTGGCTGTCATTGCAGAAAATACCTGGGCCGCCATTCAAGGCCGCGCCGCGCTCAAGCTCACATGGGAGGACGGTGAAAATGAATCGTTGTCGTCCGAAGCGATCAGACAACAATTGGTCGATAAGATGGACGCCGCAATTGCGGAGGAAAAGGCGACCCCTCTAAAGACGATTGAAGCGGTCTATGAAACGCCTTATCTTGCTCATGCTGCCATGGAACCTGTCAACTGCGTGGCAGATGTGTGTGCTGATGTTTGTGAATTGTGGATCCCGACTCAAAATCCGCAGGCGGTGCAGGAGTTTGTCGAAGCCAGGTTGGGGCTTCCGACGATTGTTCATGTGACGCTGTTAGGCGGCGGTTTTGGCCGCAAGCTTGAAGTGGATTATGCCCTTGAAGCGGTTGAGGTTTCGAAAGCATTTGGCGGCCCTGTCCAGGTGGTGTGGACGCGCGAGGACGATATTCAATATGATTTCTACCGTCAGGTGACCTATCATTGGATGAAGGCAGGCTGGGATAATGATGGCAAGCTTGGCTTGTGGCGGCATTATCTTGCCGGGCAGGGGATTAGCGGGGTTGCCTATCAGGCTGGGACGGAAGTTCTCAATGAAGATATCGCTGTGCTGTATGATTTTGACGGGCGCATCTCCACTTCATATCTTGTTAATTTGCCGGTGCGCACAGGTCCGTGGCGCGGCGTGGTCAGTGCGACGAATGCCTTTGCCAATGAATGTTTTGTCGATGAAGTTGCTGCCGCGCTTGGCAGGGACCCGTTTGAGTTTCGTATGAGTTCATTGAGAAAGAACGATCTTTTGCGCGCCGCTCTTGAACTCGCTGTGGAAAAATCAGATTGGGATTCGCCGCTCGATGAGGGTCACGGGCGGGGCATTGCCTGCCATAAAACGTACGGCCAGACCTCGGTGGCGATGGTGGCGGAGGTTTCTGTGAAAGATGGCGGGGTGCATGTCCATAAGGTGACCTGTGCCATTAGCTGCGGCCAGGTCATTCATCCAGACATGGTTATCCAGCAAATGGAGGGGAGCATTGCCTTTGGGCTGACCTCCCTGCTGAAAGGCGAGATCACTTACAAGGATGGGCGTGTGCAGCAGGGCAACTTCCATGATTATCCGCTTTTGCAAATGAGCGAGATGCCTGAAGTGGAAGTGTATATGGTCGAGGACAGTCGCCCGCCGCAGGGCCTCGGTGAGATGGGTGTGCCGCCTATTGTCCCTGCGGTGGTCAATGCGATCTTCAACGCGACCGGCATTCGGATTCGCCGCACACCGATCCGGCCAGGAGATTTGTTGGTTTCCTGATCCGTTTCGTTCATCTGTCGATCACAGCCGCCCAGGCGATAAACTTTGGGCGGCTTATATTTTTGATCTGCCGATCTTTGCGAACCTTCGTTGCGATCCCAACGAAGCAATGAAGCATTCCATTGTTATGTATCTATGGTGTCATTGCCGGCTGGTTTTATCCTAAAAAGAAATTACCGTCTCATGGTACGATAAAGGCGGGAGGCCGCCATGTATTTCTTTTTGATCGCCGCCTTTATCTTCGCCGCGCTGGAAGCGCTGGCCCTGCAGAAGAGTTGGTTCAGGCTGGAAGTATTTGCCAAGCCGGGAGTGATGATCGCTCTATTCTTTTGGCTGTTCACATCTGTGGGGTTGAACGGGTCGTTGATCTGGTTTGGGGCTGGGGTCCTGCTTTCTCTGGCGGGGGATGTGCTTTTGATGATCTCGCTGGATCGTTTGTTTCTTGCGGGTTTGGTCGCCTTTCTTTTGGCACACGTCACTTATATTGTTGGCTTCAACCTGCCGCTGCCTGCGCTTACAGCCTGGGGAGTCATTCTTGCAGTGCTGATCGGTTGGGGCGGGGCGCGGGTCATCCGCCGCATTCTTTCGGAAGCGATGAAAAAGGGCCAGAGCCGCATGCGCATTCCGATCATTATCTACAGCACCGTTATTTCGCTCATGCTGCTTTCGGCCATGATGAAGCTCGCCGACCTGAGTTGGGATGCGGGCGCTTCGCTGCTTGTGAGCCTTGGGGCTTTTCTTTTCTATCTATCCGATGTCATCCTGGCCTGGATCAAGTTCGTTAACCCGATAAAAAATGGCCGCATCTATAATATCGCCGCATATCATCTTGGTCAAATCGCTCTGATCGCCGGGGTGATCATCCAATATAAGACTTAATGGGAGTAGTGCAAATGGAGGAAGAAGTGAGCAAACGTGAGTTTCCCGCAGATGAAGTTCGTATTTTTAGCGGTAGTTCCAACAAGCCCTTGGCAGAAAGTATCGCCCTGGAACTGGGCGTTCCGTTGGATGAAACCCATATCAAACGTTTTAGCAATGACAATATGTACATTCAGCTGGGGGCCAGCGTGCGCAACCGCCGGGTGTATATCGTTCAGTCGCTGACGCCGCCGGTCAACGACAACCTGATGGAATTATTGATGATGCTTGATATTGCCCGCGATGCTGCTGCTTCGGAGATCCATGCTGTCATCCCATATTATTCTTTCGGCCGGTCGGATAAAAAGGACGCGCCGCGCATTTCCATCACAGCCCGCCTCGTGGCGGATCTGTTGAAGACGGCGGGTGCGACGCATGTCATGAGCATGATGTTCCATTCGCCGCAGGTACATGGATTCTTCCATGTGCCGACCGACCCCCTAAGTAGCAGGCCTGTCTTTGGGCAGCATCTTGAGAATCGCGATATGAGCGGCATGATCATCGTCTCGCCGGATATGGGCCAGGCCAAGTCTGCCGCGCGCTTCGCCAAAAGCCTGAGCCTGCCCGTTGCAGCCGGGAACAAGGAGCGCGTCTCAGATACGGAGGTGCGCATCAGCGGACTGGTGGGAAACCAGGTGCGGGGGCACAAACGCGCCCTCATCTATGATGATGAGATCGCCACAGGCGGTTCCATCGCCGAGCTGACCCGCCTGCTGGTGGAGGAAGGTGTGGAGGAGATCATGGTCATGTGTACGCACGGGGTCTTCACCCGTGGCGGCCTGGAAAAACTCGCGGCTATTCCGCAGATACAGGAAATCGTCACCACCGATACGGTCAATATCCCGCTGGACAAACGACACTCCAAGCTTAAGGTGCTGTCTGTTGCCAGCATCTTTGCCGATTCGATCCGGCATAATTTCAACCGTGAGTCGATTGGCGATCTGTTTGTGTTCGGTGAATAAATAATTTTAGGAATAAGGAATGAAAATGCAGCCAATTTTATTGATCATCTTTATCGGCCTGATCGGCGGTATGGCGATCGGTTTACAGGGGCCCATGTCCAGTATCATCACCCAGAAGCTCGGCTCGCTGGAAAGCGTCTTCATCATCCACATCGGCGGGGCGGTGGCAGCGTTGATCCCGATGATTTTTGTAGGAACAAGACTCGGCGAGTGGCGAAGCGTGCCCTGGTATGTCCTTGTAGCAGGTGCCTTCGGTCTTATCGTCATCACCGCTATGGGATATATGATTCCCCGCATTGGGGCGGCGGGCGCATTGATCACCTTGATGGCGGGGCAAATCCTGGTTGCCTCGGTTCTCGACCATTTTGGCTGGCTCGGCGTGGCACAGCGCACTATGGATATTCAGCGCCTGATCGGTTTTGGGGTTGTGATCTTTGGGGTGTGGTTGACGGTGAGATAGTTTCAAAAAAGACGATAGACCACTCTCCATGGTCTATCGTCTGTGGTCCATCGTCAGTTATTCACTCGTCACAATATACTCATGAATATGATGCGCGTATCGGTTCTGTAAGCGGATGAAGTGATTTTGAATCGCATCCGCCTCCGAGCCTTCGAGCACAAGGAAGCGGCCCTTCTCCACGCCCTCGCGCGCGATCTCGCGGCACACGGCTTCGGTGATGAGTTCCGCCAGAAGCACCTGACCCTGCATGGTGGTGTCGAGGCGGTTGTTTTCATCCAGATACATTCTCACCGAGGGGGCCTTGGTGGCGATCACAATGCTTGAGTTGACACGGTCATAATACACGCGCTGACGTGAGTCCATGCGTTCGTCGAAGTGAATATCGGTGAAGAGCGCGTTTTTGCTGCGCTGGGGCGGCTCGATCAACACTTCCTTTTTTGAATGCACCTGTACGGTGGCTTGCGCGTGCATCTTTTCGAGCATGGCTGTGATGGTGCCTTCACTGCCTACCTGTCTGCCTTCCACACGCACCCGCGCTTCACCCACGCTGGGGTCGGTTTTGTGCGGCTTCAACACCACCTGTGGACTCAGGATGATGATCTCGGGGCTGTCTGAAGTGACTCGCACGGTTCGCGCCGCCTTCGACCTGCCGGTCAACTTTCCGCGCAGCAGAAGCGATAGGGTCCTGCCGGTCTGCACATAGGCGCGTTCGGGGAAGAAGGCCATGCCGGAGGCGGGCAGTTGAATCTTCGCCGCGCCCTCCTTGCGGTTGGTCAATTCATTCAAGGCAATGTTATTTAACTCATGCAAGGCTTGCTGGATCTTCTGGCGTAATTGTTTATCGAGTTTTGTTTTTTCTTCGAGCAGGGCGTGCTTGCGTTCCTTCTGGATCAACGGCTCGAGTTTCGATTCTATGGCCAGCTTCAATGCCTTCGCAAAGGGATGCGCCCAGTTGATGCCGTCGCGGGTGGCCGTGAGGACCGGTTCGTCGTTCTTCAATAACTCATGCAGGTGGTCGCATTGGATCGAGCCATAGTAATACGAGGCAAACGGGTCGCTCTCGAACTTGAGCATGGTCAGTGAGATGACCGTGGCGCGCGTGATGACCAGCAAACCGCCGTCGGCGTAGTCACCCTCTTCGCTGCGGGTGGAGAGTTGAATGTTCGAGCGATATACCTCAAGTTTTGCCGAGGCGGGAAACCCTTCCACTTTGACCCTTTCGCTCAAAACCTTTTTGCCCTTCGGAGAACGATAGCTGAGGACATGCTCCTGACGCAGTTTTCCATCCGAACCGATCTCACGCAAAATGATCTTGCGTTTGGGGTTGCTCATGATCGGGCGCAGCTCGAAATGCCTCTGTAAATAATTGCGGAAGTTGTCGAATTGCGGCACCTTCACATCCTCGCGCGAGACGATGATCTCGATGATCGTTCCGTTACCATCCAGGATGCCATACTGCTGGCGCATGGGAACGGTGGCTCGCACAGGCTCATGCAGATCGAATGTAGGAATGCCATCCTTCACTTGCAACGAACAGGAATAAAAATTCCCGCCGCGAAACGAACGCACAAAACCATAGCCCAACCCAAAGACCGAGTCCTTGAGTCCGCGACCCCACATACCGCGCACATTCTGATCATCTTTGATGCCGCTTGTGGCTTCACCGTAGGTCCCAACCACTTTATCCATGCGCGAATCGTTCATGCCTTCGGCAAAGTCCCGCACGCGGATGGCCGAATTGTTATGCTTGCGCTGAACCTCGATGATGATCTCGCCGCCCACTGCCCACCCGGCCTGTTCGAGGCGTGAGTAACTATCGTTGCTATTGGTAATGATCTCCACCAGCGCGCGGAACACATCCTTGCGAATCGCCTGGTCGGCCTGTTGAATCGCAACGCGGTCGGCGTACTGTAATTTCCTGCTGCCTGCCATGACTAGTTTTTAAACCTCAACTTCTTAATGGGCTGTTTTGTCTTCGGTATTAATAACGCCGCAAAATGCTGCTCGCAAAAATCCAGAAAACCGATCAGGTCATTTCTTTGATGAACGCCTGCATACCGTTTGAACGTATCGACATTTCTCTTCAAGGTCTCCGCCGGGGATTCCATCGTGGCGAAGAGCATGTTCCTGAAATCGAACTCGCTGATGTGCGCCTTCCTGCCGTTGCGCTTGAACATCAGGTACGCATCCGAACGCTCCATCTGCTTGACGACCTTCCCCGCCTTTTCCTTTTCCTCTTTTGAGACTGGGATGATGGCTGGAGTCGCGGCCTGCGTTTTGACTTGCTTCGCCTCGTTCTTTAACGTGGGCCTGCTTGCTGAAACTTCAGCCTTTTTCTTCGTTGCAGCCGGTTGCAGAGCCAGGGTCAATTGCATGGGCGGAGTCTTTTGCGGTTTGACCTTTACCGATGATTTTTCATTCTTCTTCTTTACCGTTACTGGCCTTGGTTTTGGCGCAGGCTCCTTCAACTGCGGCTTCGGCGCAGAAACGATCTTCTTCACCTGCTTCTTCTTCACCGGTTGTACTTTCACAACCAGCTTGGGCGCTTTCTTTACAGAGACAGGCTTTACCTTCCCTTTGAGAATCTTAGGGCGGTGCTTTTCTCTTTCTTCTTTCTTTTCTTTCGTGGACGAAGTCTTTACCAGTTTTTTCGCTGAAGGTTTTTTCTTTTCCCCAAGTGGAGCCGGTACTTCCACCGGCTGAATGACCGGCTTTTCAACTTCCTCCACTTTGATGGGTGCTTCAGGTTCAACTTCTGTCTCCACCAACGGAATGGGAACTTCCACTTTTTGGGGGACAGGCAGAGAAACGCCCAGCACCTTCGCAACCCGTTTGGCGATCTGTTTCCCTTTCACCTTGGCCGCAAACCCGTCAACAGCATTCCCTTTGAGGTAGCCACGATCCTTGGCATCATGCAAGCGCCGCATCACCAGGGCCGAATCGGGCCAGTAGAAATAATTCTTCAACGAAAAACTGTGCGGAAACAACCTGAAGCAGATCGAAACAACATCCTCCACCGAGGCGGTTAATTCATCAGCTTGAAGAAGCTGCACGGCAAACACAACCAACTCACTGGGAGAAATGGATGCGTACGCCTCCAGCCTGAATTCGGGATGATGTCTGGAGATGGTCTTTATCTCAGTATTTTGTGCAGGTGTCATTGCGTCGGGGCTGCCTTCGATCGATTTGAGTTCAGGTATTTTAACTTATGTTTCGATAATCAGTTCCAAAAGAGGTTACGGCTGGCTTGTATTCAAATACTGATAAACGGTCACATTGTAGTCGGGGTTGTCATAAACAACCATAAACTTGCCAGGCGAAGAAATTAGAATGGGAAGAATCTCCTCCTTGACCGCCTCACTCAACTCTGTGCTGCGCGGCGATTGCAGCAGGGGCGAGACCACAATGTAATCAATGCCCTGATTTTGCAGATACTTCTCCAGATCCTGTCCATTCTTTGGGAAGCCGATGGTTTTGCGCTTGACATGCACATAAGCCGGGACGGGTTCATTTACCATTACGATTGAATCTTCCGGCGCATTCTCCGCCACCCAGCTTGTCCCGATCGAAAGGTCGGTCATCTGTTCGTGGATGGGGGAACGCCAGTCTTGAAGGTTTCGCGCCAGCAACACGAGTGCGATCAATCCCGACACTCCAAAGATGATACGCGCAGTAAGCCGTGGGCTGATTTTATTCGCAAGCCAGGTCAACCCGCAAAGAAAATAAAAATACAACATCGGCAAAATGGGAATCAAAAATCGCGTCTTCACACTTCCCACCTGCGGATTCCAAAACGCCAGAATGCCCAGCATATAAATAATGAAATAAATTTGCATCCATTCAAGTTTTGGCTTAACAGCAAAGAACCCAATCAAAAGAATTGCAAGGATGAGGATGTTGATGATGATAAACACACCGCCGAACATTTCACCCAACCTCGTGCCAAAGATGGGAATCAACGCCCCAGTTAGGACAGTATCGAAGTAGCCGGATGCATTCGACCAGACCTGACTGATTTTCACCATCACAGACCCGCTCAACACCTGCGCCTCGTAACCAGACGAGATGACCGTCCCGCCGTTACGCAGGTTGATTCCAGCCTGGAACATGAATCCAACTATGAAAAGAGCAGAGACAATGCCCAAGTCTTTGAAGCGACGGGAGAATAACAAGATGACGAGCAATGAAATGGTTAGTGCAATCCCTATTGTGCGGATTTGTTGGGTGTATAACGCAAGCAAAGCAGCTAGAACGACCCAGCTGATTCGTTTTCCGTCCGTTTTATCGAACACGACCAGCGCCAGCAGGGAAAAGAATCCATACGCCGACTCGGACATGACCGTAACAGACGAGCCGACCAGCAATGGATTCAACGCAACGAGCGCGGTAAGCATTTCAAGATAAGGCGAAGCCAGCCGCTTTGAGAAAAGTTTATAAACAAGAAAAATGGAAGCCAGCCATAAGACCAGCGAAACGACTTTGAGCGCATCGTAATTTTTTGGAAGGATCACCGTGAACGGCGCGAGCAAAAGCGGCCAGCCCGGCGGAAAGTTCCGCTCGATCTGCGGGCGTGGAAAGTTGATAAGCTCATAGCCCTGTCCGTTGGCGAGACTTTCGGC
>JAEURI010000018.1 GCA_016789225.1 Anaerolineales bacterium | reverse complement strand
CTCGGCGGCATCCCCGATGGGTCGCGCGCATCAAAGTCGCATGGATTCCTCAAGCCTGCCCACATTACCGATGACAAGATCGCCAAGGTGCAAAAGCTCAACGCCCTTGCCCAGCAGCGCGGACAAACCCTCGCCCAAATGGCGCTGGCCTGGGTCTTGCGCCATGAAGAAATGACCTCCGTACTGATCGGGGCGAGCAAGGTCAGTCAAATTGAAGACGCGGTTGGTATGTTGAGTAAGCTGGAATTTTCGGGGGATGAGTTGCGAGAGATTGAAAAGATTTTGAAAAGCTAAGCCCAAAAGTCAGGTCTCACTTTCCTCTAACTAAATTCATATAGGTAAATATCAAAGCCATTCCCCCAACCATGCAACCACAGAGAAAGAAAACCGACACAAAAAACACAATAATTAAGTTATTAATTTGTCCAATTTGGAAGCCTTGATAGATAATTACAAAAAGACCTATTATCAAAATACAAATCAATAAAAATGAGCTAAAAATAATTAGCCGTATCAGGAAAGTAATTCGTTTATCTTCAACGGACGATGTAGAATGACTGGTTAATAACTCATTCCTTATTTCTTTTGCTTCTCGCGCTCTCGCGCGCGCTGAAAAAAAAGCAACAACAAATAATGAGAGTAAAAGAAATGGAAGAAAACAAATCGACAAAATCCCTACCAAAAGTGAGTTTGATTGTATTTCCATATAATCACTAATTTGATTCCCTTAACTCTATTGAAGAGTGTTTCACCCCCGCCAGATCTTGAAATCCTTCAAACTCGAACCGCCAATGAATTCGCGCACGATCGAATTGGCAGGAATGAGATTCACATCCAGCGGCAGGAACCATTCAAGGAAGGCGAGCAGGCGGCGAGCTTCGATATATTCGGGGGCATTATGCGGAACCTGTCTCAACAGCGGTTCAGCTAGTGATTTCAAAACAGCCAATTCGTACACCAGCGCAGAGTTGAACATCACATCGGCATTTTCCTGATACGGGAAGATATGCCGCTTCTCGCCGCGCCGCACCGACTCCCAGCGTGAGATGGTGGCCTGCGCCGAATATCCGCGCTCACGCGCATCGCGCACAATGCGGCGGATGAGTCGCGTATCAGTGGTGGAGACGCGGTTATGACGGTCGAGGTTGAGTTGGGTCAGGGCGGAGACATAAAGTCGAAACGCTGAAGCAGCCCAACGGTCGGGAATGAGGCGGGGATTCAATCCATGAATGCCTTCGAGGATCAGCGGCTGGCCATCCTTCAATTGGACGATGTCACCATCTTCGCTTCGACCGGTCATGAAGTTGTATCTTGGAAGTTGAACTTTTTCGCCGCTGAGAAGTGCTTCTATATCCTCGGCAAGCCGCATCAGATTAAGCGCTCCGAGGGCCTCAAAATCATGGTTGCCTGCTTCATCACGCGGGGTTTGATCACGGTCGATAAAGTAATGGTCGAGCTCAAGTGGATAAGGTGAAACGCCGCGCGCCAGCAGTTGAACAGCCAGGCGGCGGGACGATGTTGTTTTGCCGGATGACGATGGCCCCGCAATAAGAATGATGCGCGAATTTCTTTCCGCGATCTGTTGGGCAATATCAGCGATATGCTGTTCGTGCAACGCCTCAGAGACCAGTACGATCTCATCGGCCCGGCCTGATTCAATCGCATCATTCAGCGCGCCGACACTGTCGATGCGCAGGGTTTCAAGCCAGTCGCCATATTGACGGAAGGTACGAAGCAGTTTGGGGTAGTCGCCCAATGGTTCAAGCTGCGTAGGTGCATGACGGCGCGGATATTGCATGATGAATCCACCGTTGACCTTCTTCAAGCCGAACCATTTGAGATATCTCGTGGTGGGAACCATATAGCCGTGCATATAGTCCATCTGACCGTTTAGGAAGTATAAGGTGAGATATTCCTTGTGGCGATGTTTGAGCAGGCGTAATTTATCCTCGAACTCTTTTCGGGTGAAATAATCCACGGCATCCTGAATGGGAATTTCCCTGCGCTCGAAGGGATGATCCTCTTCGACAAGTTTTCGCATGTGAGCCTCGAGCGAGTTCAATTCAGACTCGGTCAGTTCATCACGTCCCTTTACTTCACAATAGAAACCGCCGGACGACACGGAATGGTCGATATTCAATAAGCCTTTGGGGAACAATTGGGCAAAAGCCATCTCCAGCAAAAAGACGATGGAACGGCGATAGATGCGCGCGCCATCGGCGGAATCCATGGTGACGGGAATGCAGTTGGATTCGATATTGATGGGATAGGTCAGTTCGTGAATTTCATTGTTGATGATCGCCGCCACAATGGGTGCGGAATAATCCGCGCGAACCTGTTCCAGGAATTCGCCCACCGCTGTTCCGCGTGGACCGGTGAGCGTCCTGCTATTTGGCAGGTGGATTTCGACGTTAGGGTTGGGTTGGGTGGTTTGAATCATACGCTTCAGGTTTGAACGTTGGAATGTTTACAGGCTTAATAATTTGCAACCTGCGAACATTCAACTTGCTAACTTTTTCAACAATCTGTCCGGCTTCCCCGCAAACTCTTCGAGCGGGATTTCCTTCTTCGTCAGCGCCAACAGGGTTTCGGTAAAGACCTTGTTGACCGGTGTTGGAATCCCACGTGCCTTTCCTTCCCGAACGACAGCCCCATGCAAAAATTCAATTTCACTTTGACTGCGCCCTGCGTACAAATCAATGTGGAAGGAAGGCATCTTGCCGCCGCGACCAGCTCCGGCCGCCTTCGATAAAAACGGTTTGGAAAGCCAGAGCGGAAGTTTGGTGGCGAGAGCCAGTAATTTAACCGGTGTGCCGGGCAGATCGGTCACTTCAAGGTTCATAGCCTTCATCACAGCCAGACATTCCTTGAGCATATCGATCTCAAGTTTATACAACCGCGCATCTGCAAAGACCTGTGCCGCTGTAAGGTTAAGAATAGCCGAGGTGGGGTTGGCAACCAGATTTGTGAGCATCTTCGACCATTTCATGCTTAGCGCATCGGGGAAGAGACGGCAATTGAGGTAGGCATGATCCAGGACATTGACCAGTTTCTCCGAAAGAGGATGCCCCGCAGCCACCCCCACCCCGCGCAATTTTTCGAGGACGATGTCGCCGGGTCCGCGGCGGCCAATGGCAGTGGTGACCGTGCCATAGATGACTTTATCCGCGCCGAGGGCGTTCGCGATGGTTGGTTCATTTTCCACGCCGTTTGAGAGGCAAAGCAATGGCGGGAGTTTTTCCGCGAATGGTTTGAGGGTTTCCATGGCGGAAACCGTATCGAAGGATTTCAAGGCAAAGATGGCCGCATCGAACGGGCCGTACTTAAGCGCATCTTCCAACGACGGTTCGATTACAAAAGAACGCGGCTCAACGATGTTCGCGTCTTTTGTCTTCCTTCTCTCATCGATCGTCAGGTCAAGGCGCAATCCCCGTGTGCGCAATTCCTCCACCATCTTTGGCTGTTCCACAAAAACGACAGGGTAACCTGCCAGCACCAACGACCCGCCGATGTAGGTCCCAATGGCGCCAGCGCCGAAGACGAGGAATTTCATTTCATTTTTTTGCGAAGAGGGAAGACTCATAATAATTATCTAATCCAAATGATTTGATATGTAACAAATAAACGCGGGCTATTCAGCATCCTGCCAATGTAGATGGTCGTTAAGTTTATCGATGGCCCAACGATGCTGGTGCGGGTAATAAAACAACTGGGCAAAGGCTGTATTGCCGAAACGAAAACGCGTGCCGGAGTTGTTCGCTTGCGGAACGATCCCCACTACAGCATGCATGACCTGATTCAATAGGCCGCCATGAGAGACGATCAAGTATTTGGCGGGGGCGCGGCGCAGCAGGTCGTGCAAAGCCTGGCCAGCACGCAGGAACAATTCCCAATCCCCTTCGCCGTCCGAACCGACGGGGTCGAAGGGCGTGGTGAAATCGGGATGGGCAAAATTCTGCCGCACCTCATGCGCGGTCAATCCGGCAAATTCACCGTTATCGCGTTCCAACCAGAGCGGCTGCAACTCGACACTGCCGCCCAATGCAGAAGCCACGATCTCGGCGGTCTCCCTGGCCCGCTCCAAAGGGCTGGAGATGATGTGATCGAACCTCATCCCTTCCACTTTCCAACGTGCTGCAAGGGCATTTGCCTGGGCACGGCCCCGGTCTGTGAGCGGGAACTCGGCCTGCCCCTGCCAGCGTGATTCGGCATTGCCCACCGACTCGCCGTGGCGCAGCAAAGTGATGTTGAATATCCTGGGTTTATTCTCATTCATTAGGTGACTGCCCCTTTACTAAATAAATTGGACGGCGTTTGACTTCCTGAAAAATATAGCCGACATACACACCGATAAACCCCAGCAGGATCATGATGATGCCGCTGGCGATCAGTAATACGCCCATCAATGAACTCCAGCCGGGTTCCACGCGCTGGGTATTGCCGGTCAACCACAGGGAGAGGACGTATATCAACTGCACGCCCGCTAAAATAAAAAACACAAACCCGGCGCTCAGGCCGATATACAGCGGCGCAAGCGAGAAGGAAAAGATGGCATCGGAGGCGAGTCGCACCATTTTGCCCAGGGAATATTTTGACTTCCCTGCCAGCCTCTTCGGTTCGTGATATGGAAGGATGACGCTCTTGTATCCCATCCATGAGATCATGCCGCGCAAAAAACGGTGATACTCCTGCATCGACCGCACGCCATTCAGGGCATCCCGCGAGAGCGCACGAAAATCCGCCGCGCCTTGCAATACCTGCGTACCGCTGATGCGGTTGATAAGCCAGTAGAAAAAATTCGAGGTGATCTTTTTGAACGACGCGCCGCGGTCATTTTCGATTCGCTGGGCTTGCACGATGTCGTAGCCCTGCTGTACAAGACCGATCATCTCGGGAATCATTTCCGGCGGATGTTGGCCGTCACTATCCAGCGAGATCATAATGTCGCCTTGCGAGGCGTCCATACCAGCCGTGAGCGCAGCCTGGTGGCCAAAGTTGCGGCTGAGCTGGAGCAGGGTCACTCTCCCATCGTTCGCTGAGATCCCTCGAAGCGTATCAACCGTCCCGTCGTTTGAGCCGTCGTCCACATAGATGAATCGAAACTCGAACGGAAGCGCATCCACCACCCGGCGAATGTCGGCATACGTTCGTTCGATCACTTCGGATTCGTTATAAACAGGGATGACCAGGTCAACCTGGAGTTTGGATTTTTGTCTGGAAGGCATCAGGCAGATTCTACCATGCGCCAGATGCCGACTCTTTTCGGCTCACAACCGGACCCTGTGCCTGTCTGCCAGCAATCGGAGCGTTCTCTCCACCTCGGCATTTTTCTGTTCGAGATCCCAAGTGAGGGTTGCACTCAAAACATCGGCCAGTTCAAGCAGGCTTTCGCGGGTCAGTCTGCCGAGCATGGCAAGCATGGTGCGACGCAAAAGAAGATCATCGAGATGTTCCACCTTCTCATGCTGGGCCAGGAAGATGATCTCGCGATGGGAATAATCGGGCAGGGAAGCAAGCAACGCATCTTCGGCGCGGTTCATGAAACCGGCCATCGCCTCGGCGCGCGTGCCATACCGTTCGAACAATGTAGTCAGGCGTTCCTTTGAAAGCCCGGTCCATGCGGCCAGACCGTTGATGAATTTGTTCTTTTCCTCTTCGGTCTTCGGATACCCGCGCCCACCGCCAACGGAAAGGTCATGAGTTTGTTTTTGACGTTTGATACCCAGGAATTGCAGGGCTTTGTCGCTGACCTCTTCCGAGAAGGCGCGGAAGGAAGTCCACTTGCCGCCCACCAGCGAATAGACCGGGAAGAGCAGGTTCGTCCAGTCGCCGCTGAGCACTTCGATATGATGATCGCGGCTGTATTGACCGGTGGTCTTCGCCGCACTGTTCGCCAGCGGGCGCACACCGGAAAACGCAAAGACCACATGCTCGCGCGTCACTTTGATTTTGGGGAAGACCCGCGCAGTCAGTTCGAGAAAATAATCCACTTCTTCATCGGTACAGTGAGCTTCGTCGGGATGATCGATCTTGATATCGGAAGTTCCGATCAGCACCCGGTCTTGCAGCGGGAAGATGAGCACAATGCGCCCGTCCTTGTTCTCGAAGAAGAATTCATTCTCGCCAATGGCGGCGCGCAATTCAGGATGGTTCAGAACCAGATGCGAACCTTTCGTCCCGCCGATGAACTTGGTGGAAACCCCCAGGCTGTGATTCGCAAAATCGATCCACGGCCCGGCGGCATTGATGACCAGCTTTGGATGCACCTCAAGGGTTTCATCGGTCAGTTCGTCGCGCAGGACGACGGTATCCTTTTCCCCACGAACCAGGCTTACATAATTTAAGGCACGGGCGTTGTTGGGATTTTCGGCTTCAGCATCCAGCACCAATTCAAGTGCGAGGCGTTCAGGGTTGGAAATCAAGCCATCGTAATAGACCGCCGTGTTGACGATCTCAGGATTCAACTTATTCCATTTTGAAAGCGATTCTGTACGGGAGTAAAACTTGTGGCGCGGCACCGTGCGTTGACTGCCTGTATAAGCATCGTACATCATCAATCCAAGTTTGATGATGATCGAACCACGCTCGGAGGGTTTATCGAGCCAGCCCATGAATTTGAGCGGCGCATTCAAAATGCCCGAAAAATATTTAAACATGGGGATGGTCGTTGGCAGCGGCTTGACGATATGCGGCGCATTTTGGATCATGCGATTGCGTTCCTGCACTGCCTCGCGCACCAGGCGAAACTCGCCGTTCTCCAGGTAACGAATCCCGCCGTGAGCCATATGAGAAGATGCCGCGCTCGCACCAGAGCAGAAATCTCCCCGGTCGATCAATAATACGTCGACACCGTTCAAGGCCAGGTCGCGAAAGGTTCCAATGCCATTGATACCTGCACCAACGATCAGCACAGACACCTGCGGATTTTCTTTTAGAAAGGAGATGGTTTCATTTCGGTTCATGAGATTTCCAAATGCCAAAGTCAAATATCAAGTTTCAGGGCTTTTCCGAGCTCAATCCTCATACCAACAGGCCCTTATTCAACCCAGTCGAATGTACGTGTGACGGCCTTCTTCCAGCCTGAGTATAAACCCGCGCGGTGCCTTGAGTCCATTTTGGGTGTCCATTCCTTGTCGCGCCCCCAGTTCTTTTTCAATTCGTCAGTATCCTTCCAAAAGCCAACGGCCAACCCAGCTGCATAAGCCGCGCCGAGAGCAGTGGTCTCTGCAACCTTGGGGCGCACCACCGGCACATTCAAAATGTCCGATTGAAACTGCATAAGCAGTTCATTGAAAACCATGCCGCCATCCACCTTCAAAGCACGCAGCCGTACACCAGAATCCTGTTCCATCGCATCCAGTACTTCGCGGGTTTGGTAGGCCGTGGATTCCAGAGCTGCCCGCGCAATATGACCCCTGTTGACATAACGGGTCATCCCGACGATCACACCGCGCGCATCGGATTTCCAGTACGGCGCATACAAGCCTGAGAAGGCCGGGACAAAATAGATGCCGCCGTTGTCTTCAACAGATTTCGCCAACGCCTCCACCTCCGCCGACGACTGGATCAGCCCCATGTTATCTCTCAGCCACTGAATCAACGCACCCGTGATGGCGATCGAACCTTCAAGCGCATACACAGCTTCCGAGTCACCGATCTTATAGCCAAGGGTGGTAAGCAGTCCTGCCTTGCTTTGAACGGGAGCCTCCCCGGTATTCATCAACATAAAACAGCCGGTGCCGTAGGTATTCTTCGCCTCGCCCGCCTTGAAACAGGTCTGACCGAACAAGGCGGCTTGCTGGTCGCCCAGGTCGCCCGCAACGGGGATGCCCTGTAGGGACAACCCTCGCGATTGTCCTTGGACGGGGGCAAGCCCCATCCCTACGGTTCCATAAATCTCCGATGATGACTTGATCTGCGGCAGCATCGCACGCGGAATACCCATGACCTTGAGAATATCGTCGTCCCAATCCAATGTCTTGAGATTCATCAACATGGTGCGCGAGGCGTTGGTCACATCGGTGACATGCTCCCCGGTCAACTTCCAGATGAGCCAGGTATCCATGTTGCCAAAGAGCAACTCGCCTTTGCGGGCTTTTACCTTCGTGCCTTTAATATTATCCAAAATCCATTTGATCTTGGGACCGGAAAAATACGTGGCAAGCGGCAGGCCAGTCTTGCGGCGGAAGCGGTTTTGCCCCGCTTGCTTCCCTAATTTATTGCAAATGACATCCGTACGCGTATCCTGCCAGACGATGGCATTGTAGACCGGCTCGCCTGTGTTTTTATCCCAAACAAGGGTTGTCTCACGCTGGTTGGTCACGCCGATTGCGGCGATATCCTCAGAGGAAAGTCCGCTTTTGGCCAAGGCTCCCGCAATGACCTCCTGCGTACGCTCCCAAATTTCGAACGCATCATGTTCCACCCAACCCGGCTTGGGATAAATTTGCCTGTGTTCCTTCTGGTCGACGGCGACCACATTCCCGCCGTGGTCAAAGATGATGAAACGAGTGCTGGTCGTACCCTGATCAATTGCGGCAACATATTTGGACATGTGACTGCTCCAGAAGATAGATTCCATAATATTGTAAAACAAAATCGGGCACAGATTTATGAATCCGTGCCCGATTTT
>JAEURI010000238.1 GCA_016789225.1 Anaerolineales bacterium | reverse complement strand
GGGTGTTCTCCTTGTCATCAGTGGCGTACGCCAGGCGATAAACTGGCAAAACAAAAAAAGGCAACTCCCGGCATAGTCGGGAATTGCCTTTTTTATCACCCAAATTAGTGGTGGTGCCCATCCCCTTCGTGGACATGGCCGTGGTCGAGCTCTTCGGATGTCGGCTCGCGCAAGGCAACGACCTTTACATAAAAATCAAGTACCGCACCGGCAAGCGGATGGTTGAAATCCAGCTTTACGGTCTTATCGTCAAACTCGGCAACATAGGCGGCCTGGTGATTGCCATCATCATCAGTAACGTGCAGTTCCATGCCTTCTTCCATTTGCATATCACCGGGGAATTCAGAACGCGGGACATCCATAAAGGCTTCGTCGTCAAACTCGCCATAGCCGTCTTCGGGTTGAACTGTGACTTCCTTGCTGTCGCCGATCTTCATGCCCATCATCTCATTTTCAAGGCCGGGAATGATATTTCCATAGCCAGCTAGAAATTGCAAAGGACCTGCATCATCAGAGGAATCCAGAACTTCGCCATCTACGGTCAGCTTGTATTCCATGGAAACAACCAAACCGTCTTTTACTGTATCGTGTGCCATACTATATCCTTTCGAAATTTAATGCGCCCATTGTACCAGCGATTATCAGAGTCTAAGTCGGCAATCAATCAACAAAGACCATTGGCTTTTACCGCAGACACAAAATCCCTTCGGCTATAATCTGCCCCATGCGTTACGATTTATGCCTGCCCTGGTACTGGGAATATGATGATGCATTTGTTGGAATGGTGGAACGAGCCTGCATTGAAGAGGGAATTTCGCTCTGGCAGATCAAGCCGGATAACCTTTTGGAATCTATTACAGCCCTTTATAAAGGCGTGACAACCTTTCGAACTCTGCTGCACCGCGGGCAGGGTGAAGCAAGCTTTGACCCCATTCCGCGCTGGGCAAGGGAATTTGGCGCAAGGCGTATCAACCCGGCAGAGGTTTCAGCATGGTCGGAAGACAAAGCGACGATGCATCTCGAACTGATCAACGCTGGGCTGCACACTCCGCATACGATCCTTCTAGCATCATTCCTGGAACAACCGGTCATTCCGTCAATTGATCTGAAGCCGCTTGGCGAAAATTTCGTTATCAAGCCGTCGAATGGCGGCGGTGGCGAGGGAGTCGTCCTCGGGGCAAATACCGTGGAAGAGATCCTCAGAGCGCGAATGGAATTTCCAGAACAAAAGTATCTAATCCAGGCGCACGTAAAACCACACCATCTGGATGAAAAGCCTGCGTGGTTTCGCGTTTTTTACGCCCGCACTGAAACCTATGCCTGCTGGTGGCATACGGATACACATATCTACAAAAAGGTTACAGCGGAGGAAGAAGCCCGGTTTGGGCTGAGCAGGCTGGGGGATGTGACGAAGCGCATCGCTTCCATCTGCCGGTTGGATTGGTTCTCGACAGAGATCGCCTTCGCTGATGAATTCATCGTGGTGGATTATGTCAACGATGAGATCGATACGCGCGTGCAAAGCCAGGCAATGGACGGTGTGCCTGATGAAATTATGGAAAGCATTGCAAAACAATTAGTAAAAATTGCCAAGGAGAATACATGAAGAAGTTACGTGCACGAGATCTGGGAATTCCATTTGAAGGCAGCCCGGCAATGTTCAACGCGATCACAGATGTGCCTGGGGTGACCGTTGGATATTCCACCATCATAGAAGGCAACGATGCACGAACCGGCGTGACGATCATCCATCCGCATGGGGCAGATGATGCCACACCGGTCTTCGCGGCGGTTCACTCGTTTAATGGGAATGGCGAGATGACCGGCGCAGCCTGGGTGGATGAAGGCGGGATCTTGGAATGTCCTATTGGTATCACAAATACGCACAGCGTCGGGGTCGTGCATCAAGCGCTCATCAAATGGCAGGTGGAACATCACAAACTGATCCAGCATTGGCTTTGCCCTGTCGTAGCCGAAACGGCAGATGCCTGGCTTAACGACATGAACGGTTTTTTTGTACAGGAACACCATGTTTTGGAAGCCGTGAATTCTGCCAAATCAGGTGAGATCGCAGAAGGGAATGTCGGCGGCGGCACAGGCATGTTGTGCTACGAATTCAAAGGCGGGACGGGAACATCATCACGAAAACTGCCGGAAAAGCTGGGCGGCTGGACGGTGGGCGCGCTGGCACAATGCAATTTTGGCAGGCGATATCAATTGACGATCGCAGGTGTGCCCGTGGGTAATCACTTGAAAAATGATTCGCCTGTAACCAGCGGAGAGAACCCTTTCAAACAGGATGACGGGTCATTGATCGTTATCGTTGCCACGGATGCCCCGCTCATGCCGCATCAGTTGAAGCGCGTGGCGAAGCGAGTCTCACTTGGCATGGGGCGAACCGGTTCGATTGGCGGCAATGGCTCCGGCGATATCTTTCTGGCTTTCTCCACTGCCAATCCCGACGCCACGCGCGGAGGTAAACTTGTCCAGTTAGAGGCATTGCCGAATGAGCACCTTGACCCGATCTTCGCTGCCACAGCCTACGCGACCGAAGAAGCCATCATCAACGCCCTGGTCGCCGCCGAGGATATGACCGGTCACGAGATCAGCGCCAAGGCTTTACCGCATGATGAAGTGAAAGAATTGATGAACAAGTATGGAAGGCTGAAAGTTGATACCTATTAGCTTTTCCGCAACCCATCACCTCACCTACTCGTATATCTCTCCAACCCACCCAAGGAGTTTTTATGTCCAACATCCTCGAAGTTCAACACCTTGTCAAAAATTATGGTGATTTCCAAGCCGTAAAAGGGATTTCGTTCAGCATTGAAGAAGGCGAGATTTTCAGTCTGCTCGGCCCCAACGGCGCAGGCAAGACAACCACCATCTCGATGCTTTCCACGCTCTATGCGCCGACCTCCGGCGATGCAACCATTGCAGGACATTCCGTCAGCAAGGAGCCGATGGAGGTGCGCAATGCCATCGGTGTCGTTCCGCAAGACCTGGCACTGTATGAAGACCTGTCTGCCCGCGAAAACCTGATCTTCTGGGGGCAGATGTATGGATTAAGCGGCTCGTCGTTGAAGAACCGGGTGGAAGAAGTCCTGGCACAGATCGGGTTGGTGGATAAAGCCAAAGACCGGGTCAAAACCTATTCGGGTGGGATGAAGCGCCGCGTCAACATTGGGGTGGGCCTGCTCCACAAACCAAAACTGCTCTTCATGGACGAACCCACCGTGGGCATTGACCCACAGTCTCGTCGCGCGATCCTGGATACGGTCAAAGACCTGAACAAGCAGGGCATGACCGTCCTTTACACCACGCACTATATGGAAGAAGCAGAAGAACTCTCCAACCGCGTGGGCATCATTGATCACGGCGAGTTGATCGCCATCGGCACCCAAAAAGAATTAACCCGTCAGGTCGGTGAGACGGAAACGCTGGTCTTGCACATTGGTGAGAACGAAGACCCCGAAGCCTTGGTGACGGCGTTCAAAGGCATCAAAGGTGTACTCGAAGCCAATGCCATCAACCATGAAATTTCCATTATTACGCATTCTGCCGCTGATGTAATGGCGCCTGTGGTGACCAAAGCTAATGAGCGTGGAATCAAAATCCATTCCATTGACATCCGCGAACCGAATTTGGAAGCGGTGTTTTTACATCTAACGGGAAGAGCGTTACGCGATTGATGAAAGAGGAAAGAAAGTTTCTTTCCTCTTTCATCTTACTTCGGAGACATCATGCTCAAAACATTCCTCATCGGCATCAAAGACCTGCGGCTCATCTTCCGTGACCGCGCGGCATTGATATTCATGCTCCTCGCGCCCTTCCTGCTCACACTTGGCATGGGGCTGGTCACCGGGCGCTTTAGCGGAAACTCATCCGGCATTTCAGATATACCCGTGGTCATCGTCAATCAGGATGATGGCGAACTTGCAACGGCATTGGTGGATCTCTTCAATTCGGAGGATCTGGCTGAATTGGTCGAACCAAGCCCTGGCACGAGTCCAGAGGCGGCGCGTCAGCAGGTGGATGAAGACGAAGTCGCGGCAGCCATCATTATCCCGGCAGGCTTCACGCGCAGCATCATCCCGCAGCAGGAAGGTTTTACGAACGGCAATCAACCTGAGGTCGTCAAGATCGAAATGTATGCAAACCCGTCGCGTCCCACCAGCGCAGGCATCATCAAATCGATCCTGGATGAATATATGAGTCGCATCGAAGAAGGCTCAGTCAGCGCACAAACGGCCATCGTACAAATGCTGGTCAGCGGGCGTATTTCACCACAGGACGCTCAAACTGCTGGCGAAGAAATGGCACAGAGCCTGGGCGATACGCAAGGCGGTGAGTCTCTTGCCATCACGCTCAACACGTCCACCGCCGACGGCGAAGAAGTGGAATTCGATATCCTTGCCTATCTCGCGCCGGGCATGGCGTTGATGTTCCTGATGTATACCGTCAGTTATGGCGGGCGTTCGATCCTTGCAGAAAAAGTACAGGGCACCTTGCCGCGCTTGTTGGTCTCTCCCACCAATGCGACTCAGATATTAGGCGGCAAGGTCTTTGGCATTTTCCTCACAGGCGTTGCGCAAATGCTGATCCTCATCGGCGGCACATCTTTGCTTTTTCAATTGAAATGGGGCGACACACTCGGTGTGGTTATGCTTGTGCTCGTAGCCGTCTTTGGCGCAACAGGTTGGGGCATGCTCATCACCGCGCTGGCACGCACCACCGCACAGGTTGGTAGTGTCGGCTCAGCCATTATGCTGATCTTCGGCATCCTCGGCGGCAGTTTCATTCAACTTGACCAGATGCCTGCATACATTCAGACGCTTAGCCGCATCACACCAAACTCATGGGCATTGGATGGATTTACCACTCTCGCCCTCGGCGGGACTCTCGCGGATCTTTCCACACCGGTCACTGCTCTGCTGACGATGGGCAGTCTCCTGTTTGTTGCCTCTGTCTTGCTATTCGGCAAAAAGAATCTGGTGCAGAAATGAAAAAGATATATGCCATCGCATGGAAGGACGCAGTCATCCGTTTTGCAAGTTCATCGGAGCTGTTGTTCTTCATCATCCTGCCGCTCGTATTCACCTTCCTGCTCGCAGGTGGAAGTCCCTCAGGCAACCCGACCAATAATCGTGTACGCCTCGTTGTGGTGGACCAGGCGAACACATCCATCTCGCAGGAGATCATCACCGAGTTGGAGAATTCCACAGCAGCCTATCCCGATGTGTTGACCCTGGAAGAAGCTGAGGCTGAATTCAGCGCCCGACGTGTTTCAGCCGTGCTGGTCATCCCTGCCGGATTGGACTTGTCCGCGATCCAAAACGGAGCTGTCGAGCTTGATTTCCGCCAGCAGCCCAACGACATGGACGCATCCATCGCACAGCGAGCCATTCAAACCGCCATTCGCCGCGTAAGCAGTTCGGTCAACGCTGCAAACACAGCCGTGAAAGAAGCAGAAGTTCGAGGCACATTTGAATCATCCGAAGCCGAGCAAGCTTATTTTGAAGATGCGTTACAACGCGCCAAAGAGATTCAAGCCGATACCCCTGAGCGTATCACTGTCATCGAAGGCACCACGCCCGACAATATCGATTATGACCCGCGCGCAAACTCGTCCGCCGGGCAATTAGTGACCTGGGTATTCATTCCATTGCTCGGCATTTCCGCCCTCTTCGCATATGAACGCCAACAAGGGACCTTGCGCCGTCTGCTCACCACACCCACCAGCAAAGCCACCTTTTTGTTGGGCACCATTTCCGGTCAGGTCGTCATGGCACTGATTCAAATGTCACTGTTGATTCTGTTTGGGATGTTTGCGCTTCAGATCAAATGGGGGCAAGAGCCGCTCGCACTCTTCATCCTGCTCACTTGTGCCGCCCTCGCAGCGGGAGCCATTGGCACCACCATGGGAACCTTCATCAAAACCGAAGGCCAAGCCAGCGGATTAAGTGTCATGACGGGGATGGTCATGGCATTGCTGGGCGGCTGTTGGTATCCGTTGGAATTGTTCCCTGCGGCGGTGCAAAATATTGTAAAAATTCTCCCCACTACCTGGGCCATGCAAGGGCTGCTCGACCTTGTCCTACGTCACGGCGGCTTGACCGACATTCTGCTCGAGTCAGGTGTATTACTTGGTTTCGCAGTTGTGTTCTTCTCGATTGGGGTAACAAGATTTAGGTACGAGTAATAAATAAAAAAGGCGGATGGCAAATCATCCGCCTTTTGCTTTCTCTAACTACTTCACAATCCCAACTTTTACACTGACATTTAATCTGTCTCCCACTTCTTCCAATGCGTCGCTCCATGCATTGAAGTTCAACTTCGGCGGGACGAGTACCACACCTTTCATCATGAACAACGGCGTGCCGCTCATCGGCGCTGGCGTTGCACTGGTATCCATGCTTTCAATATTGATACCCTGCGAAGCGAGATGATGCGAAATCTCGTGAATGATGCCTTCATGGTCCGCACCGGTCACTTCGATCTCATATGGCAGCCAGCCTGCATATTTCTTCGAGTCATCTTCGGTCTGCATCAAGGTGATTTGATAGCTCTCACCACGCAAGGCTTGGAAATCCTTATCAAGGGCCGCAAACTCTGCATCGGATACAGTCACCAGCATCAACATGGCAAACTCGCCACCCAAACGAGCCATGCGACTGGATTCCACATTCCCGCTCCGCTTCACAACCAGACTTGTCACCTGATCGACCAACCCAATCCGATCTTTGCCCGTGAGTGTCAATACAATATGCTTTGCCATGGCAGAATCCCTTCATGCTTGTGAAAGATAGCACCCAGTATAGCACAAGCACTATTGAATTTTTATGCTATCATCCGCCCAATTAATTCATTCTCCTTACGCAGTGTCGTTCTGAGCGAAGCGAAGAACCTCTACGATTATCCCAGAGATCCTCGCCGCACTGGCGCGCGGCGCAAGTGTCGCTATCGCTCAGGGTGACATTTGTGAAAGTGAAAATGAAAATCGTGTAACATCAGTTAATTCATGCAGACTTTGCTCAAATTCTCCCAAGCCATAGACAAGATCACCGACCGTCTCGGTCAAGCCTCTGCCTTTTGCGTTGTGTTAACAATTGCCATCGGCTTTTATAACGTCGTTGCCCGCTATCTCGGCAGGTTCATCGGCGTCAAACTCACCAGCAATCTCTTCATTGAATTGCAGTGGTATCTCTTCTCATTGACCTTCCTGCTCGGCTTCTCGTACGTCCTCAAACATGGGCTCAACGTCCGAGTCGATTTTCTTTACACGAATTGGTCTGCAAAAACAAAAGCCTGGGTTGATTTGATCGGTCACACCCTTTTTCTTACCGCCTTTTGCATTATCGGTTTATATGTCACTACACATCCCGTCCTGCAATCGTGGGGGCAACTCCCTGATGGCACCTTTGGCACATGGGAACTCTCGCCCGACCCCGACGGTCTGCCCCGCGCACCGATCAAATCCATGATGCTGGTTGCATTTGGGATGTTGTTCCTGCAAACCATTTCTGAGATCATAAAAAACATCGCGATCATCAAAGGTGAATCATGACGCACTTCGAATGGCTCGCCATTCTAATGTTCGTTGGCTTCTTCGCCTTCATCATGAGCGGATACCCCGTCGGCTATTCTTTTGCCGCCACGGCGATTCTCTTCGGCGGCATTGGCTATACCCTTGGCGCGTTCAACCTCAATCTGCTCAAACTCATGCCCAGCCGCTGGTTCGGCACCATGTCAGACTTCACATTGCTGGCGATTCCCTTTTTCATTTTCATGGGTTCGGTCTTCGAACGCTCCGGGCTGGCAGAAGAGCTTCTCGAAACAATGGGCAAACTTCTCAGTAGAGTCCGAGGCGGGCTTGCCATCGCCGTGATTCTTGTTGGCACACTCCTCGCTGCCACTACGGGTGTTGTCGCCGCCACCATCATCATGATGGGCATGATCGCACTGCCTTCGATGCTCAAACAAGGCTACGACAAAAAACTCGCAACCGGCGTTATCACCGCATCTGGCACGCTCGCACAGATGATTCCGCCCAGTCTCGTGCTCGTTGTCTTGAGCGATCAGATCGGCGTGCAAGTTGGGGATCTATTTGTCGGTTCGATCATCCCCGGATTATTGATGGCGGGACTCTATGTGCTATACGTCTTTGTGATCACCCGCCTCAAACCGAAGCTCGCGCCTGCGCTGCCACCCGAAACCGTTTCTCACTTTGACAGTGCTCTGCTCCACCAAGCTGCACGCGTGATGATTCCGCCCGGCTTGCTGGTCTTCATGGTATTGGGAAGTATCTTCTTCGGGCTTGCCTCCCCCACGGAAGCAGGCAGTGTTGGTGCCATGGGAGCCTGTCTGCTTGCGTGGATGAACAAACGGCTCAACTACAAGTTGATTCAAGATGCCGCGAAATCCACCGCACAGTTGACCGCGCTTGTCATCACAATTTTATTTTGCTCATCATTGTTCAGCGTCGTCTTTGACGGTCTCGGCGGGCAGCGGCTCATCACCGAATGGCTGGTCAATCTCCCCGGCGGCTACTGGACCTTCATCATTGTAGCCAACATAGCCATCTTCCTGCTCGGTGTCTTTCTGGAGTTTGTGGAAATCTGTTTCATCGCCATGCCATTATTTGTCCCTGCCGCGCAAGCTCTGGGCATTGACATGGTCTGGCTGGCGGTCGTCTTTGCCATCAATTTGCAGACGGCGTTTATCTCCCCACCTGTAGGATTCTCCCTTTTCTATTTACAAACCACAGCGCCAAAAGAAGTGCCCACATCCGACATCCACAAAGGCGCATTGCCTTTTATGGCATTACAACTCATTGCCCTTCTCATTGTTCTTGTCTTCCCTCAAACCGTGACATGGTTAATTGACCTTTCGGCAAAAACTCTCCCATAAAAAAGTCGTCAGTGAAAGTTTTTTCACTGACGACATATCAACTACACAACGACTGAACTACTTCTCCATAAACTTCAACAACGAAAACTCATTCGTAAAACTCCACTTCTGCACCTTCTCGCGGAAGGCAGACCAATTTTCGTAGATCGCTTTGAAATCAGCGTCTTCTGCGGCTTTGGCGTCGAGCAATTCAGAAATCTTTTCCTTTGCGGCTTGCATGATCTCTTCACTATAGGTACGAAGTTCAGTTCCGCCTGCAATCAAACGATCCAACGCTTCTCCATTTGCGGCTTCATATTTCGCCGCCATACTGAGATTCGCTTCCGCCGCCGCGGCTTGAATCGCATTTTTGTACAAGTCAGGCAGTTTATTCCATTCATCCAAATTAATTTGCAACTCCACAGTGGGACCCGGCTCCCACCAGCCCGGCGCGTAATAATAGTTAGCTGTCTTGTTCAAGCCGAGTTTCTCATCATCATAGGGCCCCACCCATTCCGCCGCATCGATCGCGCCGGTTTCCAGCGCTTGAAATATCTCGCCACCGGGAATGTTCTGCACCTGCACCCCCAACTCCGACATGACCTGCCCGCCCAAGCCGGGAATACGCATCTTCAAGCCTTGCAAGTCCGCAACTGTATTGATCTCCTTGCGGAACCAGCCGCCCATCTGGGCGCTGGTATTGCCCGCCGGGAATTGAATGACGTTGAAAGTCTTGGCATAAAAGGCTTGCAAGAGTTCAAGCCCACCGCCAGAATACAACCAGGCATTTTGTTGTGCCGAGGTCAGCCCAAACGGCAAGGTCGTGCCGAATGCCATCACCCAACTCTTGCCAATGTAATAATACGAAGCAGTATGCCCGATCGGCACCGCGCCGGAAGAGACCACATCCAATACTTCGGTGGCTTTGGCAAGCTCACCACCCGCCCGCGGTGTGATCTTGAACTTGCCGCCCGTCAATGCAGCGACACGGTCTGCAAAAGCTTGCGTGGTGCCAAAGAGCACATCCAAGCCTTGAGTCCAGCTAGTTGCCATCTGCCAATCGAGGTCGGGCAGGTCATTGGCAGAAGTGGATGCCTCCGCGGCGGGAGCAGGTTCCGCACAGGCGGCAAGGGCGGTTGCAGCAATGCCCATGCCTGCGGCTTTTAGAAAATCACGTCGGTTGATCATCGTCTCTCTCCTTTGGTATTTTTCTTTATTATAAATATGTCGCTCAACCTGCGGACTTCGGGTTTCGAACCGCCAAGTAGTCGCTGTATCCACCAGTATATCCGGCAAGCTGACCGTTCTCGATCACCAATAAACGCTGAACGGTTCGGTCCAGGAAATAACGATCATGCGAAATGACCAGCACCGTCCCTTCGAAATCTTCGAGGGCTTGCTCCAACACTTCGGAGGAAGCAATGTCGAGGTTGTTGGTTGGCTCATCCAATAGCAAAAAGTTTGCACCGGAGAGAACCACCA
>JAEURI010000236.1 GCA_016789225.1 Anaerolineales bacterium | reverse complement strand
CACCCCGATGGTCGTCAGGTTACTGCGGGCAGTGCCGTTGTACTGGCTGTAAAAATCAGTGGAAAGAAAGACCAGCCCGTCGTATTCCATGCCGTCATCCATGTCTGATTGCACGATGGCCAGGCTTTGATGTGGGTAGGGCGCAAACTGTGCCGTGTAGGTTTCGACCGCTTCACTGCCGTAGATAAGCATATCATCACCGCCGCTCTTGAAGCCGTTGAAATAATACGAGCGGATGGTTACATTGCCTAGTGTGGTCTCAACCACGGTGAATTCATTGCTGGCGGAGAGCGCCAACGTCCGCACACCGTACATGCGGTAGCGCGTCCACTCGCCGTTGGATTCAGGGGATGCACCCAGGGCGAGAACCACCCCGGAATCGGTTTTGACGTTTAACTCAACGTCGGATGAGTCGTAGACAAGATGCTCGCCCCACGGCATGGAGTCATGCAGGATCCATCCGCCACGGTTTGGGACGATGAATGGGTACCAATTGACGAGGTTGATTTGGTTGAAGTCGTAGCCGAAGACATCGCCTGAGGATTTTTGCGGGATGTTCAAGGTGAAGTTGAGTGTGATGGTGACGGCGGAACCCACTGGCAAGGGTTGACTTAAGGTTACGCTCATTCGTTGTCCGCTGAGTGTGTAGGAGCTTAATGCGGTTCCATCCTGTGCGATGGAGTTAAGGGTGAAAGCGTTGGTGTATAGATTGGGCTGAACGGAAAAAACGAGGTCGGAGAGCGGCCCGCCGGTAGTGTTGTAGTAACGAATGGTCTGGTCGGTGGTGATGGTCTTGTTCTTGAAATCGAGCGTGGAGAATAGGATGTAGTTCGGGCGCGAAGATGTCCCTGGCGGGGGAGGTGCCTGGGTTGTTGAAGCAGTGACCGGTGTGGTTGGAGGCGGTAACGTCGCGGTTGGCGAGGTAGTGGGGGTGGATGTCGCACTGGAAATTGGTGATGCGGTGAAGGTCGGGACGAGAGTGGCAGTTTGGGCGACGGGTTGGAATGGCGTGGAGGTGGGCAGGTTCACGCGTGTGGGCAGGATGAAAGGTGCGAAGGGTTGTGGCGTGGAGGTAGGGGTGGGAGCGGCGCAGGCAAAGAGGAATATGGAAAGTAGAAAGTAGATAAAAAGCCTTAATTTGTAATTGAGGATTGGTAATTGACGTTTCATTGGTAGACGTTGCGGAAGTATTGGTTGATGAGGTCGGAGAGGTCGGCGCTGGTGTGTGTGCGCAGGATGCGGAAGAAGTCGTTGGCGGTGACGATCTTGCCGCGGCCTTGATTGTAGTAATCCTGAATGAAGGCGAAGAAGGCTTCATCGCCCATACGTTCGCGGACTTTTTCGAGGAAGTGTGCGCCCTGGAAATAGGTGGCATTGGTGTATGGCCGAAAACCCTGCCCTTCGTAGATGGGTATATCGACGAAGCCTTCGGGCTTGTAAAAGTCGATGCGGTAGGACCACCACCAACTGAGGATATCGGGATAGGTATTTTCGTAGAAGATGCGTTCGGAGTAGGTGGCGAGAGATTCATCGAGCCAGGGTTGAATGGCCTGGTCGCTGGCAACCTGGTCGAACCACCATTGATGCGCGGTCTCATGTGCGGCGACGAAGGTCAGGTAATTAGCGGGCGTGCCGTCGTAGAGATTGTAAAAATCCTTGCTGAGATAGTAGAAGGCGGAATATTCCATGCCATCGTTGAAGTCACCCATCACGATGGCGAGGCTTTTGTGCGGATACGCTCCGTACTTTGTGCTGAATACTTGCAGGGCTTGTGCAGAGGTTTGCAAGGCAGCTTGCCCTCCGCGTTCGTTGAAGGCGAAGTAATAACTGGTGAGTGAGATGTCGCCGAGTTGGGTGCTGGAGGTTTGGAAGTCACGACTGGCAGAGAGGGCGAATGTCCGCGCGGCGGTGATGGTATAGCGGGTGGAGCCATCGGGCTGCGCTTCGGGCACTCCGCTGGCGGCGACGATGGGCATGGTGGCGCCGGGAGCAGCGGCTGGTTCCGTGAATTTGAGATTCACTTCGTAGTCGGCTGTGTCATATACGAGGTGCTCGCCGTAGAACCAGGGGTCGTGCAAGATCCATTCGCCGTTGATGTGCGGCACGACGAAGGGGTACCAGTTGACAAGGTTGATCTGTCTGCTGGTGTACCCATAGATGCGCGGACGCGACACACTTGGGTCTTCCTGTTCGGCGAAGGGCAGTGTCAGCGTAAACCCAATCTGGATCTCGGTCACGCCGCCTGCGGGTAGGAGGGAAGCGAGGGAGATGTCGAGGCGTTGACCGTCCAGGGTGTAAGTGGTGACGGGTTGTCCGTCGATGGCGAGGCTGTTGAGCGCGAAACTTCCATCCCAAAGATTTGGCGTGATAGCAAGGACGAGGGTGTTGAGCTGATTGCCGGTCAGGTTGGAGTAGCGGATGGTTTGATCGACGGTGACGGTTTTGGCGTCATAGTCGATGGTGGTGTTGAGGATGTATTGAGCGCGTTCGAGTGCGGGGAGTGGCGTGTTTGTGGGCGAGGGGGTCTCTGTCGACAGTGCGGGTGTGTCGGTGATGGGCAGGGTAAGGAAGACCGGCTCGGTGACGGTGGGAATGTTGGTGGGTTGGCTGGGGGAGCAAGCAGAGATGATAAGAAAGATGGAAACAAGGAAGATGTATTTTGGATGGGTACGCATGGGCGCAATTCTACCGCTTGTTATACCCAGTGCGGTCACAAATTGCGCTTTTTCGAGAAGAGGAAAGCGCAATTTGTGACCGTAGGCATTATATTAAAGTTAGATGATCGGATAACAAAAAAACCTCCTGCATCGGCAGGAGGTTGAGGATGCAAGTGTGAGCTATGCGCCAACGTTTTTCTTCAACGCGGCGAGCGAGTCGTTCAGCAGGCCCATCATTTGGCCCTTCATCATGTCTTCCATACCGGGCATGGAGGGCATACCGGCAGGCACAAGATTGACATCCATCTGCATGGTGACCTTGGTGCCACCGCCATCGGCTTCAAGGATGGTGGTGTTGATCATGTCGGATGCGGGCGGTGGTGCAAAGGTTTTGACACTAAAGAGACGATCTTGTTCAAAGCCGACCACTTCGTTGACGGTCTCGATGTTTCGACCGGCGGCGCTGGTGACGACTGTATAGCGGCTGCCGACCTTGAGGGGACCATCCACACGGATTTCAGTCACGTATTGGCTCATCTTCTTCTGGTTTTCCAGGTTCGTGATGTATGCGAAGATATCAGCCGCAGATTTATCAATTTTGAGGGATGCTTCAAGAACTGCCATTATTTATTCTCCTTGGGTTTATGTGTAAATGTGACCGTCATTATATGGACTTCACACGATTTCACAATGAACTTAAGGGGGATTTAACCGTTGACCATTGGTACTATGCTGTAATTACTCAATACTGAATCGATCTGGGTAATTTCTTCGCTGCGGCTATGGCATTGTTCAACTCCTTTGGCAAAGGCGCGATGCCTTCAAACCCGGTGCGTTGAATAAATTCGATCAACAGTGTACGCAGGTCTTCCATTTTTCGATTAACGAATTTATCTGGAGTATCCAGCCCGGCATCGAAATACAATCTCGCACGGACGCTCTTGATCGCTCCCAATCGCGACAGGTCCGAAAGCTTGACCAATTCCAGGATCGTTTTTAATGAGATCCCCGTTTGCCTGGCAAGTTTCTTGCGATCATCTGGTGTCTTTCCCGCCTTCAACATTTGTTCCACATTGACGATTCCCAACTTCTCCAGCTTGGCGACTACGTCCAGGTCCACGCCGCGAAAATTTCGAAGTTTGAACACCTGACGGGTTTTAGCGGTTCCTGCCTCACGAAAGGCATGGGCAAAATGAGCCAACTCCAGTTTCCCCGCAAACTTGAAATACAGGATCAAGCCGCGGATATGGACTTTGACCCGCTCCGGATCGATGGTGTTGACATACTCTTGGATATCCTTCTTCCGCGCCTCATCCGCCCCGATGCCTGCTTTGCCAGCCAGGAATTTTTCAAACATCCTGACCTGATCCACCAACCCCTCGACGACATGTTCTTTTTTCCCAGCCTGTTTTAGGAATTTTCGAAACTCTTGTTCCTTCATGAGACCCTCCCGACTTACCAACTCGACCTCACGACTAGAGCATACCTTAAGCCATATCCATTTTCATGTGATGTTCGTCATGTTTCATTTTCTTTTCAGTCGATTCCACACAAACCCAAACAGGAACATCACGGTTGCAGTAAGGACAATGGCGGAACCGGATACCATGTTGAAGTAATACGAAAGATACAAACCGATAACTGAAGATAACGCACCGATCGCTGCGGAAACGAACATCATCGGCAACAGGCGGCGGGTGAGCAGGTAGGCTGTTGCGGCGGGGGTGACCAGCATGGCGGCAGCGAGACTGACACCTACTGTTTGTAGTGAGACAACCACTGTAAGCGCTAACAGCACCAACATGAGATTGCGTAGAAGTTCGGCGGGAAGTCTTAACGTCGCCGCGAGGACAGGGTCAAAGGAAATGACGAGAAAGGGCTTGTACAACACCGCCACGGTAAGCAGAATGGCAAAGCTCAAGCCGCCGATCAGCCACAAGTCCGAAGCGCTGACGCCGAGCACATTCCCGAATAGGATGTGCGACAAATCCACGGCGTAGGTTTGCATGGTGCTGATGAGGGCTACACCCAGTGATAACGCCGCCGCGAACAAGATGCCAATGG
>JAEURI010000217.1 GCA_016789225.1 Anaerolineales bacterium | reverse complement strand
CATCCCGGCGAACTCAACGACAAAATAATAGAAGCCCTCGAACGATAAAATAAAAACACGCTCCAGCTGGAGCGTGTTTTTATTTTATCGTTCGAGGGCTTCTATTATTTTGTCGTTGAGTTCGCCGGGATGAAAGGGCTTGGTGAGATAATCTGTTGCGCCCGCCCCGAAGGCCACAGCGCGGCTATCACCGTCATCCAGTGCGGTCACAATGATGATGGGGGTTAGGGTAAAAGCGGGATCTTCTCGGAGCATTCTGCAAACCCGAAAGCCATCCGGCTGAGGCATCATCAGATCCAATAGGATCAAGTCGGGTAATTCCGCCTTTGCAACCTCAATGGCCTTGGTGCTGTCGTTAACTGCTATTGTTTCATACCCCTCCGATTTAAGCAGTTTTTGCAGCAGGTCGGTCACCAGTTTATCGTCGTCCACCATCAATATCTTTGTCATCAGGCCACCATAGGGAAGGGAATGATACTATTTTTCAATCATACAATCAAAGACAAATTATCGCAAGCGAATTCGGACCGACAAAATGCGATTTTCGCCGCGACGGCTATTGTTCCAAAACATCTTTGATCTGTGAAAGGAAAATTCTTGGAAGAATGGGTTTGGTTATGAACTGATTGGCCCCGGCATTGGCAGCATCGCGCTTGGTCCCGTCGTCGTTCAAGGCGGAGACCATGATGACCTTGGTGTGACTGATCTTGGGGTCGGAGCGGATCAGTTTGCAAATGGCAATGCCGTTGATCTCTGCCATCATAATATCGAGCAGGACAAGGTCAGGCATGATGGTTTCGACAGCTTTTAATGCATTTCGGCTTTCATGGATGGCAAACGGTTCATGCCCATCCATTTTGACGATGCTTTCCAAAAGCTTGATAGTTTCGAGGTCGTCGTCTACGATAAGAATTTTCGCCATGCTATCTCCAATTGTTATTGTGGGTGGCTAACCGGGGAGGTTCAGAAGTTCCACCACTTTTGTGGATAGATCGTCAAGATTAAAAGGTTTTGAGAGGTATCCATTCGCCCCAAGAGTAGTTGCCTTGCTATTGCTGTTATCCAGCGCGGTAATAATGAGGATGGGGGTTTTTGCGAACTTGGGATGTTCACGCAGCATGGTGGTCAGCGTAAATCCGTCCGGGTAGGGCATCATGATATCCAAGATGAACAGGTCGGGAGACATGTTTTCCGCAGTCTGCATTGCCCTGGAACTTTGGTTGATTGTCATGACCTGATATCCCAGTGCATTGAGGTAACGGCCGAGCAGGGTGGTTACCTTTTCGTCATCGTCCACGATTAATATCTTTGCCATGACAGTTATCCTGATGTTAGAAATTGAGCTAATCCAGACATATTTTGGATATTATACCCTTAGACCCGGCTGGTTTCGAATGATTACAATACAATTACAATGGATTTTCAATGCTATCCGGTTGTGACGCGTGGTACAAAGTTTAATTTTACCTATTTTACAAAAAGTGCAGAGTATGTCCCTGATTTTCCTTCGCGGGAAAACTAACTCTTATAATGCCAACATTGACCGAACCTCTTGCAAAATTCCTCCGGCCGCGAGAACGCTGCATTGACCATGCAAGAGGAAATAGTTTAGGAGTGAAACCATGATCAAAAAAATGAGTCAATTTACAGGACGGCATTATGAGACGGGCAGTGTTCATAACGCACTGGCATTGCAGGGAGTTAAAGCCCCACATACGAACAAGCCATTTTCAGAATCCTTTTTATTGGGAGTAAGCGGCGGCGTCGTTTTTGGATATTTTACTTTCGAGTACAAGGGATATCTGCCGCATCTGGCGCTCCTGACCCGCAATACCTTCGATCCTTTTCAGACCATACTTGAACGATTGGGCGTGGAACAACATATTCTCCAGACCACAAAGGCCGAGACCGCTGAAAAGAATCTTATCGAAACGTTGTCGACAGGAACCCCTGTGCTTGTATTGGCAGATGAATGCAGCCTGCCGTATTCAAGCAAAAAGGGAAGCGCCTATTGGAATATGATCCCTGTGCTTGCGTATGACATTGATGGTGACGATGTCTTGATCGCCGACCGTTCTGCGCGGCCATTTCGGGTGCCGATGAAGGTGCTGACCCAGGCCCGGGCGCGGGTGAAGGATGACAAGTTCCGGCTTGTGACTCTCGCCTCACCGCTGACCTCGAAGCTGGTCTCTGCAACCCAAAAGGGGATCTGGCAGTGTATTTCTCTTTTCACCGACAAACCTCCAAAAGGGGCACGCCATAATTTCGGATTTGCCGCCTATGAACATTTTGCTGATATGCTGGTGAACACTCGCAACAAGCAAAGCTGGGAACGTCTCTTTGCGGCTGGGCCGCGTATGTACAACGCCCTTGCCGGGATGGCCGAAGGCCCGGGCGCATTTACTCCGCCTGGAGTGTTCACCTGGGTCAATTGTTTTGGAGCAGGTGACGGCGCAGAAAGAGCGCTGTATGCAGATTTCCTGGACGAGGCTGCCATCCTCCTGGAGAAAAAATCCCTCAAAGATGCGGCAGGTCAATTTCGTAACAGTCACAGTCGGTGGTTGAAATTTGCAGACGCAGCTTTGCCTTCGCATGTGCCGGTATTTCATGAAGCCAAAACCTTGTTGTTGAAGAAACATCGGGCATTCATTGAGAATGGGGAGGATGGAATGGAGGAGATCGCCGATGCCAACAAGCGGCTAAGGAAACTGGAAGTTGAGGTTGCAAAGAATTTTCCGCTCACCTCTGCGCAGACGGTTGAGTTTCGTGCGCAATTACGAGAACATATTATGGCGATTTCCGAGATCGAAAAGAAGGCGGTTGAATTGTTACAGGAAAGTATGAGGTAGGAAAGTAGTTATCCATCGGGTCCATCCAATCGACAAATTACAATAATTGGATGGACCCGATGGGAAGTCGTTTATGGGGGAAGTCAGAGAATACCCTCAAAATCCCGAAGATACATTTCCGGAACGGGGCACGAATTTTTGTCTCCGTTTTGATTCTTGGAGACATTTGTACTATTGAATTTTTAACCATTCCATTTATACTGTTAATGCGAACGTTTTACTCCTTTATGACCGCATTATGCGGTGTCGTGCCTTATTCGTTTTGTTATCAAAAGGAGCATTCTCATGGTTTCGGATTCTGATAAGAGAAGGCAAAAGAGGAGGAAGTTTACATACTATATGCAAGTGGTAGACGCTACCACCCTGCAACTGGTTGGTTATGTGTCAGATATCAGCCTGACTGGGATCAAAATTGACAGCGGCAAACTCCTGCCGGTCAATCAGACGCTCAAGCTGCGCGTCGACCTCACTCCGGATGTGGCAAACAAATCGTACCTGACCTTCAATGGCCGCATCAAATGGTGCGAGATGGATAAGTTCGAACCGAATTCATACAACGTCGGTATCGAAGTGGAGAATCTCTCCCGCGAAGATTACGCCATCTTTATGCGGATGTACAATCAATATGGGATGGATGCCAAACAGTAGATTTGGTGTAGTTCGTTATTTTACATAGAGATTGGGCAGTCTTGCATGCAAGACTGCCCAATCTCTTATTTCTCATCCTTTTTATTACGTTTTTCAGGTGAATAATGGATATCGCTAAAACAAAAAGAATTGTATTTATAGTATTGAGTGTCGCTGTCATCTTGGCTTGCGGAACCGCCTCTGATGGAGAGATAAACCCATCGCTGGCGCCTCAGCCTGTGGACGAGGAACCAGCTGTCGCCGTGGAAGGAGGCGGGATGTTATCACAAATCGATTCGTTAATGGCAGGCTATGCGGATATGCCCGGAGGCGCGGTCATGGTCATTCAGAATGGTGAGATCGTTCATCAAAAGGGATATGGTCTTGCAGATGTGGAGAATGGCACGCCGATCACGACGGATTCGATCTTTCATTTGGGCTCGGTGGGAAAACAGTTCACGGCCTTGGGAATCATGATCCTCAAGGAGCAAGGGTTGGTCGATTATGATGATCCGATCGGTGCTTATCTACCAGAATTGGAGTGGATGGGCGAGCAGGTAACAGTGCGGCGTTTACTGCATCATACCTCGGGTATTATGGGCTATGACGACAGTGAGGAGGTTTACGATGCTTTGGTTGCATCCACTGACCAGCCGACCAATGATGATCTGTTGAAGGTGATGGCGGAATATGGCGATATGTTGTCGGAGCCGGGGGAGGAATATAGTTATAACAATACCGGTTACGATATTTTGGGCGCGTTGATCGAACATGTTTCAAGGCAAACCTATTCGGCCTTCATGGACGATCATATTTTCAAACCGCTGGGAATGAAGCATACGTTTGCCATGCCTAATAGCCAGCGCTTGAATGGAAAGAATGTTGCTGCGAGCTACTATTTTGAAGATGGCAATCCCTGGGCTTATGAGCCTGACCCATTGGATAAGATCAACGGATCGGGAAGCATTTACTCCACCCTTGGGGATATGTATCTGTACGATCAAGCGTTATATACGGACCAGCTTGTGCGCCGGGAAACTCTGGCGGATGCCTTCGTTTCGGGCCTGCTCAATAACGGCGAAGAGACCGCCTACGGCTTTGCTTTTGAACTTGGCGAATATGCAGGTGAGGCTTATGTCGGTCACTCCGGTGCATGGCTTGGATTCGAGTCCTACTATCTGCGTTTTCCTGAACGAAATTTTTCTGTGGTGGTGCTGTTGAATTTGGATTATTCGGAGGAGGGGGCAGAAGGTATCGCCTTCTCTATTGCAGATTTGTATTTAAAGTAGAGTTAAAAAAGAGCGCGGATGAAAAATCCGCGCTCTTTTTGTCTTTACACTTCCTGGTACTCAGAAAATCCTTTAAAGATGCGCCGCATATTTTCAAGAATGTCTTGATATTTCTTCTCATCCACTTCGAACTGGACACTCGCTTCGGCGAAATCTTCAACCTCAAATTTTTCGACAACGTACGGCTCGACCTTAATCTCAATGCTGTTTCGCGAGAGCCGCACTAAAGTCAACCCGCCGTAACTGCCATACGACTGGTCATTGATCTCGAAGTAATAGGCACTGTCTTCGAAGCCGGGCTCGATAGGCCGTGAAAACGAAAGAACAAATGGCTGATCGGGGTTTGTCTCAGGGTCGGCAAACATCACGTTTGCCGTGGTGGAGTTGGTATAGGAGTCGACATAAGTGGCTTTGAATTGCATGGAATAAATCTCCTCAATAGATTATTAAGGGATTTTATATGCATATTGAGAATACTTGGAATCCGACTTTGGGGGGATATTAATTCTTTAGGACGCGTACACGTTTCATATCTGCAACCCAGTGCGGACTTCGATCTCTTCACTCTCAAGATGTAACACGTGCTGGAGACTGTCATGCAAATTCAAACTTCCCTAAAGGTGCCTCTTGTTCTGTCAACCCTTCGCACCGAGCATCTAAAGCTTTGTATTCTTGTTCCCACATCTTTAAGAATATTTCATAATCTGCTTTGGAAGCCCATCGATCGAGGGTGAGATAGCGTTGTGAATCTGATTCGTCGTGCAGAAGTTCAGTTCCTAAATATCCTTTGGCTTTTCGAAACAGATCCGCCCATGTACCAGGAGAAGAGTAGATTTGCTCGAACTCGGCTTGTTTTTCGGTTTTGACATGATATTCCCAGATGATTATGTACATGGCAGATTCCAATTCTTGTTGGCCAGATGATTGGGCTGATTAAAGAGTTTATTTGGACTAGAATAAATATGACAGTTTCACACATCGATGAAAGAAACAGGAGAAATATGATGCCCAAACTCCATTTTGAAAGACATTATGCCGATCGGATCGGCTGGCTGCGTGCGGCGGTTTTAGGCGCCAATGATGGAATCGTTTCGACAGCCAGTTTGGTGGTGGGAGTAGCTGCGGCGAGCGCTGTCCGCGGCGATGTTCTAGTGGCGGGGATCGCTGGCATGGTAGCAGGCGCGATGTCTATGGCGGCAGGGGAATATGTCTCTGTCAGTTCACAAGCCGATACAGAAAAGGCTGACCTGGCGCGTGAGAAGAAAGAACTTGAAACAGATGATGCAGGCGAACGCCGCGAACTCACCAACATTTACATCAAACGCGGCTTGGAACCCTCTTTGGCAAAAAAGGTTGCTGACCAGCTCATGGCGAAAGATGCCTTGATGGCGCATGCCCGTGATGAACTCGGACTAAACGAAATCCACACGGCGCAGCCCATTCAGGCGGCTCTGGCTTCGGCGTTATCCTTTGCTGTCGGTGCGGTGCTGCCTTTATTGGCGGTGTTATTTGCTCCTTCAGAAATGATGATCATGCTTGTGGTAGGAAGTTCTCTTGTATTTCTGGCAATTATGGGTGTGGTCGCTGCAAAACTGGGTGGGGCCAATATGTGGGTGGGTGCTTTGCGCGTCACCTTCTGGGGTTTCCTGGCTATGTTGGCTACCTTCCTGGTCGGAAAGCTGTTTGGAACTTCGGTTTCGTGATCTGTTCGAAAATCCAGCATAAAAACGGCAGTCTTTTTAGACAGCCATTTCTTTATCCTTGAAGTTAAAAAACAGAAAGGGCGAGCATGGGGAGTAGTTTATCACGCCCTTATTTTGTTACGATGGGTGGGAAATTACTCACATTCGCTTTTACAAGCCCAAGCCTCGCCGTTCCATTCCCAGGTGTCGCGAAGGATCATCCCCGGACCATTCGAGCCGCCAGTCATCACGATCACAGACCGTTTCGGGTCGTAGGCAAGAATGAGATGCACCCGCGCAGGCGGCGCACTCACTTGCAGGTTTTCCCATTGAGCCCCATCCCATACCCAGGTATCGTTCAGATACGTTGCCGTGTTTGTGAACTCTGCTCCTCCAAACAGGAAGACAAGTTCAGACATTGGGTCAAAGATCGCACGTGCGCCATCCCGCGCAGAAGGTCCGTTGACGTTGACCTCTTCCCAATTAACCCCATTCCACACCCAGGTATCTGAAAACGTTGAGAATTTGTTTCCTTCGATTGCGTGTCCGCCAAAGAGCAGAATATTCTGATTGACTACATCATATACAAAACCAGCCGGAAAGCGTGCCGTCGGTCCCGTTGCAGAAATTTGGGCCCACTGCCTGCCATCCCATTCCCATATGTCATCCATCATTTTCCCAGACTGAGCCCCGCCAAATAAGACAACCCGATCACGGAGTGCATCAAACGCCATGCCTGCCCCTTCTCGCATGCCGGGTCCCTCCACCGGAAATTGTGACCATTCTTTTCCATCCCATTCCCATGTGTCGGTATATTCCGTGTCACCGGTGAGTCCGCCGTAAAGAATCAATACGTCTCGATTTGAGTCGTAGGCGATACTCGCAAAGTTACGCCAGTTTGGTCCGTTTGGGTCTTTTGTCAAAGGTCTCCATTGATTGCCATCCCAGCTCCACAATTCGATGGGGTCTGTGTCTGGCTTGCCCTGCTCGGGTCCGCCATTGACCAGGATAATCCTTTCCAGGGATTCGTGATAAACCATATCATGCCAAAAGCCGAGTTGGAGAGGCTCGTTTTCTTGGATTAGAGGGGTGGGTGTGGGAGGAGGTACAGGTGTTTGGGTTGGTTCTGGAGTAACAGAGCGACAGCTGAGTAGAGTGCAGGCGAGAACGAACACTCCAGCAAGTTTCAAGCTTGGTATTAAATTGTGAAATTTGAATTTGATTCGTGTGAACATTTAAACTCTCTTCCAATAAAGGTACTCGACATGAGAATAATTATATTGTTCATCGATTTATTTGTAACCCCACCATGGAATGATTAATTATGGAATATAGGATGTCTGTCTGTAGTTTATAAAATGGGACGCAGATGAACGTTTTAAGCGTTTATCTGCGTCCCATAAATACCCTATGGTTACTATGATTGAGTGTTTTGAATAGTTATCCTGTCATCAACTCATCCACTGCATTTGCCAGCTCGCGCAGATTACCGACCTTCAATACATTATTGCACAGGGGCGCATACTTCTTCATGTCGCTGTCGCCGTTCCACATATAGTCAGGCTCCGGGTTGAGCCAAATGGTGCGGGTGGCGCGGCGCACCATGGTGGAGAAAATATCGAGGCGCGGGTCGTTGTAGTTATTACGTCCATCGCCCACGATGAGCAGGGTCGTCCCGCTGTTGAGCGTGTCCATGTATTCGTTGTTGAAATCATTGAGCGACCAGCCGAGGTCGGTGTTGTAATGTCCGCTGGGCATTCGCCAGAGAACGGACTGGATCGCTTCGTCTGCATTTGCGCCGGTAAAATCTTCCGAGATGGATTCGAGATGGTCGATGAACGCGAAGGCATGCGTTTTGCGCACCTGTCCCTGCAGGGCGAAGAGAAAACTCAACATCAACTCCGAACAAAAACGCATTGAGGTACTGATGTCGCAGATCACCACGATTTTCGGCTTGCGGACTTTGTCGCGGTGTTTGATCTCCATCGGCACGCCGTGATATTTTAAGTTTGCGCGGATGGTCGCCTTCGGATCCATCTGTCCGCTTTTCATGCGCTTTTGTCGCAGAGCAATGCGTGTGCGCAATGCAGCGGCGAGGCGCTTTACCTCACGCTGCAATACCTTTTTATCCGCATCCGATAGCGCCTGGAACGGACGGTTCATAAGAGCATCAATATTATCGCCGCGTGGACGTTCGCTCATATTCTCAGCAAGTCGCTGCCCCGCAAACTGCTGGATCTGTTCCTGCATCCCCTGCATATTTTGTTGAACCATGTTACGGATTTGTTCGATGCGCTCGCGGCTCATGCCCATCTGTGCCAACTGCTCCATCAACTCGCGCATCGCCTCGCGCACTTCGGGGAATGCCATCGCGCGCATCATGCGCTGCGCCATCCAATTTTGATAATTGAGATTATCCGCCTGATTCAAACCGACCAACTGCGCCATCGCCTCCAACTCCGACTTGGTGAGCGGCTCGCCATTCATCAGCCTTTCCATACGCTGACGGAGATTCTCAGTGAATTGCTTCAACGCCTCGGCCAGCATTTGCGCCTCTTCCGGTGTCATATCTTCCGATGGATTGCCGCCCATCATCGGCGGAGTCCCCGAGCCGAAGAAGAGCGGGAATAATTTGTCGAAGGTGGGCAGGTCCTTTACATCCTTGATGAGCGTGGCGCGCAAAGACAATCGAAACGACTCGCGGTCCTGGATCCCCATCAAATCCACCGCCGAAAACGCCTCGGCAGATTCCGCCAGAGACACGCGCACCCCGCCCGCGCGTAAGGCTGCAATTAATTGTAGGATACGGGATTCCATAGATTTACCTCACAAGGGGCAGGCTTTCCCTGACCAGAGTATGCTACATAACCATCAATTCTTTGCGCAGATCTTCATACGAAACCAACCCGGTCTGCGATGTGATCTCAGTCTGCCAGAGCTCGTCCATTTCTTGCTTGATATGCTCTGGGAGAGACAATTTCGCGCTGCCGACCTGCCCGTCGCGCACTTTGGATAATTGACCATGAGTAGGCAATTTCATGGCTGGCCCGCGCGTCTTGCGGATGATGTGATCTTCGAACTGGTTTTCATGCGCCTGCATAAACAGGATATCCGATTGCAACAGGACGACTTCCCGCAGTTCATCATCCAGGGGAATGCCAATGAATTCAGCCACCCGTTCGATGGTCTTCGGCAGGTCTGCTTTTATGTTCTCGTAACACAGTGGCAGGACGTTTTCATCCTTACGTCGGCTCCACAATGCGTTGATGTGATTGAAGATAGCCTGTCTTGGTATATAAAATTCTCTTGCAAAGGTTTCCAGGTCGATGGACCCTTTTTCGAAGAAAAAGCCCTCGAAGAAATAAAAATGAGAGATAAGGGCATCGTGCGGGTTGCGTAAAATCACGATGTACCTGCCGCCTTGAGGAGCTTCATTCAGCGTAAGATGTGTCTTGAATGCGCGCGGGCTGGCCACCTGTGGTTCATAGATATCTATGCCGCAATCGTACGCCATGTTGATCCAGGGTACCACCCGGGATATCTCATCGAATTCCATCGAGCCGCGGGTGCGCAGTCCATGGACGATCTGTTGCATCCAGGTCGTGCCGCATTTGGGAGGAGTAACAATGAATACATCCGTTGGGCCGGGCTTATAGTCCAGCCCCATTTGCCAGCCTTCTGACGTAGCAAAATTCTCCATGCGTTCGAGCATTTCGGCAACGGTGGTCGGGCGGGTGAAAATTTCTGGGTTGCTCATCTCTACCTTTAAAGTTATCTGGTTTGCGTTGAATTAATTACCGGAAAATCGTCCAAAATCATCTGCAGGCGGCCTCTGCTTCGGCTGTTGCGGCGGATTTAACATCTGCCGCTTTGCTTTTTGCAAATCCGCTTCATGCTTTAACAAAACCGATAACGTATCTTCCAGCACATCCTTGTTCAAATTGGACGCGTTCAATGCAACAAGCGCATTTGCCCAATCCAGGGTCTCGCTGATGGATGGCGATTTGCGCATGTCAGCTTTGCGGAGCCGCTGTACGAATTCCACGGCTTGTTGTGCCAATTTGGGATTCAGGTCGGGTACTTTCAAATGCACCACGGCAAGTTCTTCCTGTAATGAGGGGTAGTCGATGAAGAGATACAAACAACGCCGCTTTAACGCCTCGGAGAGTTCGCGCGTATTGTTGGAGGTTAGTACCACAAATGGTTTATGCTTTGCGGCGAGTGTCCCCAACTCGGGTACAGAGACTTGAAAGTCGCTTAACACTTCGAGCAGGAAGGCTTCGAACTCGGCATCTGCGCGGTCGATCTCGTCGATCAAAAGGACGGTTGGCTTTTCGCTCAGGATCGCCTTCAACAACGGACGCTGCAACAGAAAACGATCTGAGAAGAAAACATCCTCCTCCTTTGCCAGTTTATCTGCCGCTTCCGTCAGGGTTTCGGCTTTGCCAAGGGTGTCGTTCAATTTATCGCGCAGTAATTGTGTGTATAACAATTGCTTGGAATATTCCCACTCGTATAGAGCTTTAGACTCATCCAGTCCTTCATAGCATTGCAGGCGGATCAATTCGCGTCCTGTTGCAGAGGCGATGGCTTTGGCAAGCTCGGTCTTGCCCACGCCCGCGGGGCCTTCCGCCAGAAGCGGCTTGCCTAATTTCTGGGCGAGGTATACGATCGTGGCGATCTCATCTGAAGCGATGTATCTTTGTTTCGAGAGTTCGTTTTTTACGGTTTTGGTCGAATCGAAAACGGTGGTCATATCTCTCCTTTGGGACGATGGGCGATAGACCGTGGACCATCGTAATGGTCTATCGTCAAGCACTTATATAAAAAGCCTTATGATACTCCACACTTCCAGTTGGAACCTCGTCATAAAAGGGAAGCGCCATAAAAAATTCCGGGGCAGGGGAGGCATGGTAGGTCAGACCAGCATACGATTTGAATCCGAAGCGTTGATAATACGTGGGGCTGCCTTCCAACACGCACCCTTTCGCGCCTCGTTCCTTCAATAAGGATAATCCATCTCGAATCAATTTGGAGCCAATGCCTTGCTTTTGCAATTCAGGGCTGACGGACACAGGGCCAAGTCCATACCAATCCATAAACTCGTTGTTAATGGTCACAGGCGAGAAAGCCACATGCCCAACAATTTTTCCGTCCACCTCAGCCACCAGAGAAAGGGTCAGCATGTCCGCTTCCCGCAAGCCATCCACGATGAGATGCTCGGTGGGATGGTCGCTGAACTTGCCGAGAAAAGCAGCGTACGTAATTCGTGATATCTCTTCAATGTCCTGCGGGTTTTCTGCGCGGATGAGTATGTTCATGCCTTTGTCCTTCATTAGACAGACGTGTCTACCTGCGAATTCCTGACATGCTCAAAGACGGATGTTGAAATATTCCTTCAATGTCCTGCTGAATTCCTCTTCAGAACCCAGCTCTCTTTCGGTCATTGCGCCTTCCTCTGTAATGATAAATCGAAGGTCGCTCAATGTGATTCTTCCGCCCGGCGTCGCCATGGAACAAACCCGCTTTCTCGTAAAACTGGATTCCGGTGACGTTTGATGATAATGACACATCCCTTCGTACTCCGTCAATTCATGGGGATGAAGCGTAAAACGGTACTGTGCCTGCATGGATGGACTCTCATCCCCATTATTTTGCTCGGATAGAACGAACGCCTCTCCCTCCGCCGAAATCTGATACGACATTCCGCCCTGGCTTTGTGCTTCCCGAACGTTGAATCGCAGCGGCGTCTGGAATGAATCCCCGAAGCCGACATCCACGAGATAATCTTCATCGAGATGAACCATCAGCGTCATGTGGTCGAAGTCGGGGCCGAACCCCTTGTCTTTTCCGGCCACTCCCGCCGAGAGCCTCGTCACGCGATAGCCAAGTTCGCGCAGTAGCCAAGCAAACAGGCCGTTCAATTCATAGCAAAACCCGCCGCGATTCTGCCTGACGATCTTTTGGTAAAGCAATTCTTCTTTCAGGATGATCGGCTGCTTGTAATGGACGCTCAAATTCTCGAACGGCACCGTCTGCATGTGAGCCGCCTGCAATGCCGATAAAGTTTGCAGGTTCGGCTCGGTGGAACCTCGGTACTGGATGCGGTTGAGATACTCTTGGATGTTCATTTCTTGATCCAACGTGGTTTCGTTAAAACCTCAGGCTTAAGAATATCATTTAATTCTTCCTGTGTAAGTAGACCTTTGGCTAGGACGATCTCGGTCACGCTTTTGCCGGTGGCATAGGCTTCCTTCGCCACTGCGCTGGCATTCTCGTACCCGATGAACGGATTCAACGCCGTGACGATTCCAACCGAGCGGGTCATGTGTTCGTCCAATCGTTCGCGATTGGCAGTGATGCCTTTCACGCAACGCTCCGCAAGCGTGATGCAGCCGTTGCGCAAATAGATGAGACTATCAAACAGGCTGTGCGCGATGATGGGTTCGAAGGCATTGAGTTGCAACTGTCCGCCTTCCGCGGCGAAGGAGACAGTCACATCGTTGCCGATGACCAGAAACGCAATCTGGTTCACCACTTCCGGGATAACCGGGTTGACCTTGCCGGGCATGATGCTTGATCCCGCTTGAACGGCGGGAAGATTGATCTCACCCAGCCCGGTTCGAGGCCCGGAGGAAAGCAGGCGCAGGTCATTGCAGATCTTCGAAAGTTTTACCGCCACACGCTTAAGCACACCTGAGAGCTGCACGAACGAACCGACATCCTGGGTTGCTTCGACGAGATTCCCAGCCGTGATGTATTCGATGCCTGTCACTTCGCTCAAGTGTTTGCGCGCCAGGGACGCGTAATCGGGGTGCGCATTGATTCCCGTGCCGATTGCCGTCGCGCCGAGGTTCATTTCCTGGATCAACAACGCGCCTTCGCGTAAACGCTGTTGGTCTTCTTCGAGCATTACGGCATACGTGCTGAATTCCTGACCAAGTGTCATTGGCACGGCGTCTTGTAATTGCGTGCGTCCCATTTTCAACAAGTCTTTGAACTCGTCGGCTTTGGCGGCAAAGGCAAGGCGCAGCACTTCCATGCCTGCGATCAGGTCATCGATCAAAAATCGCAGCGCAACTTTCACCGCCGTTGGATATACATCGTTCGTGCTTTGACTCAAATTGACATGCTCCAGCGGGTGTAAAAATTTATACTCGCCGCGCCCATGCCCCAAAATTTCCAATGCGCGGTTTGCGATGACTTCGTTGGCGTTCATATTTGTCGATGTACCCGCGCCGCCCTGGATCACATCCACCACGAATTGGTCGTGCAGACTTCCTGCACGGATCTCCTCGCAAGCTTTGATGATCGCTTTTGCACGCGCCTCATCAAGCAGATCCAATTCCTGATTTGCCTGCGCGCATGCCTGCTTTACACATGCCAGCGCCTTCACCAAACTCGGATATGTGCTAATGGGAATATTGCTGATGGGAAAATTCTCCAACGCCCGCAGCGTATGCACACCATAATAGACTTCATGAGGGACCTCGCGATCTCCTAAAAGGTCATGTTCGTTTCGATACTTCACAAGCTGACTCCAAGACTTTGATAGATATTCAGATTCGCCTGTAATTCCTTCTCAAGTGTAAATCGACTGAGAACCGCCTCACGAGCGGACCTGCCAACTGCTTCTCGTTTCTCCGGCTGACTCAACACCTGAGCCATTTTCTCCGCTAACTCTTCTGCGTGGTTGACCTTTACCAACAATCCGTTTAGGCCGTCTTCGATGACATCCAACACGCCGCCAACGGGAGTGGCAATGACCGTCTGGCCGCAAGCCATCGCTTCGAGCACGGCATTGGGCATTCCATCGCGCAGAGATGGATGCACGAAGACATCCATTAGTGAATAGTAGGCGGGCAGGTCTTTGTGGGGGACATGGCCGGTAATGGTAATTGGTAATTGGGGATTGCCACTTCGGAATTCGTCAAAGAATTTTTTGTCTTCGCCCTCTCGTATCTCTCCAACAATAAGCAGGGAAACAGGCATTTTCCTGTTAATTTGCGCGTAGGCATTTAAGAGAGTTGCTAATCCCTTCTTTTCGCGCAGTTCTCCGACGAAACCAATGACAAATGTATTGTCACTCTGAGCTTTCTCCGAAGGCGAAGAGTCTCTACGATAATCTAAGAGATCCTTCGCTTCGCTCAGGATGATATGCTTTTGAAGCCCAATCGCCTCCGCCAACACCTCATTCCTTTCCATCGGCTTGAAGCAACTTGTGTCGATCCCATTCGGGATGATGTGGATTTCACGGTCAACAAACGCCTTTGCCTTTTT
>JAEURI010000186.1 GCA_016789225.1 Anaerolineales bacterium | reverse complement strand
ATCGGGGCCCGGCGCATGTCCGCTCGACCCGGAGTGGGTGGTGGGTCAGCAAATTGTCCATGCCTGCGGGGGTATTGTCAGGCGCAATTGTCCGCCCGAAATGAGACCCGCCCCTACGGTTGGGGTTTCACCGGGTTTTCGTCATCGTCATTCCAACGCAATGGATTGGTTTGGATATATTTGGTGATATTGTCCATTTCGCATTCGTTGCGAATGATGTGTTCATAATAATTGCGCTGCCATACGGGGATTCCGTCCTTGCAGCGTAAACGATTAATTCGTTTTGCAGAAAATGATTTGAAGGCACGGATGATTTCGGGCAGACCATGACGGGGTTGGGGTTTAACGTAGGGGCGGGTCTGGTTGATTGGCAAGTTGTTCATGCCTGCATGCATCATATCAGGCAAATTCGTCCCGCCGGACAAGGAAGGCCCGCCCCTACTACCATCATCGGTCAACACAATGATTCCATGCACATGATTCGGCATGATCACAAATTCCCCCAATTCCACATGTCGATAATGATTTTTCAAATCGAACCAAGCATCATGGATAATATGTCCATGGCGATTTAGATTCATGGTTCCATCCACCACATCCCCAAATAACATTTCCCTTTGCCAGGCAACGATGGTCACAAAATACGCACCTGCACGTGAATAATCATATCCTTTCAGGCGAATGGAACGGCGATGATGAATTTTTGGGTCAAATTTTGACATTGTAATTCCCACATATAACCGCAGAGTTCCGATCCCCAGCCAGCGTCCTCTTTATGGTGCCGTTCGTGCGCAGCGAATGCCAAAATTATTGTCCACCGGCACCGGCTCCACCAGGCGGATGGATGTGCGGATCAGGTAGGCCGGGTCATACCACGAGCCGCCTCGCAGGATCCGCTTTTCGCCTGTTTCCGGTCCGAGTGGATTCTCCAGGGGTGAAACTTGGTAATAACTATTTGAATACCAATCGGCCACCCATTCCCAAACATTACCCGCCATATCATAAGCGCCGTAAGGGCTTTGGCCGTTCTCATACCTCCCAACAGCAACTGTATCCCCAATATCGACGTTATAGTTGGCATAGGTCAAATCCGCTTCGGCCCCCCAAGGGAAAACATTCCCTTCCGGGCCGCGGGCTGCCTTTTCCCATTCCGCTTCACTGGGAAGGCGCGCCCCGCGCCATTCACAAAAGGCTTTCGCCATGTCCCAGCTTACATAAATCACCGGGTAGTTCTCGTATTCCGGATTGCCGTAATAACTCGAACGGATCGCCGATTCACTGCTCGTCGGCGGCTGGCAGGTGCCTTCGTCCACGCAAACCGCATATTGACCGTTGGTCACTTCGTAACGGTCGATGTAAAAAGAATCGAGAAAAACGGTGTGAGGCGGTTCTTCATCCCTATACCAGCTCAGGTCGCAATCTGATTGGTATTTCAAACATTCGGCCAGGGCATCTTCGGCCTTACTGCCCATGGTGAACATCCCTTCGGGCACGAGCACCATCTCAGCTCCTCTGGCATCTGTGATCTCATTTAACAGCGGCCCAGACCCAACCACGAGAGTCTGCGTGGGAGCAGGAGCCGACGTGGGCGCCTCAGTTGGGGCGATGGGCGTTGCAGTCGGCGATGGGTTCAATTTTCCAAGAATGAACGGAACACCCACGACCAAAGCAGCAATGATAACCATAACCCCACCGATCCCTCCGACCACGAGCATGCGAAGAGATGAAGCCCGGGCTGGCGATGAACCCACTGGAATAGGAACCGCCTCCGCCTTGTTTGAAGCGGGTCTGCTTTCAGAAGCTTTAAGCTTCCCCTCGTCAGCATTCAGCAAATTTTCGATCTCTCGGATCAATTCCCCCAGATTTGCAAAACGGCTGCCGGGGTCCCTGGCCAGGGCCTTGATCAACAATTGCTCCACAGCTTCGGGCAGGTTGGGAACGACTCCACTCGGGTAGGGCAGCGGCTCCGTCACCTGTTTGAGAAAAACAGCCCCGGGGGTATCAGCGATATAAGGTCTGCGCCCGGTCACCAATTCATAGAGAATGATGCCCAAAGAATACATGTCCGATTGATGACCGGTCTGGCCTGTCCATTGCTCGGGGGCCATATATTCCGGTGTGCCCATTGCCATCCCCGAGCCGGTTAATGCCGTATTTTTTTCATTCTGAAATATTTTGGCGATCCCAAAATCCGAAAGGGTGGGCTCACCATTATCGGCCATCAGAATATTCGCAGGTTTAATATCCCGATGAATAATATCGCGCTGATGGGCATATTCAACTCCGCGCGCCACAGGCAGGAGCAGACGCAACGCCTCCCGCCACGAGATCGGGTCGCCAATCTTCTCCTTTAGGGTACCGCCTGCATAAAATTCCAATACAAGGAAGGGGGAACCTTCATACTCCCCATAATCCAGCACCTTTACAATGTTCGGGTGTGATAGACGCGCCAGAGACTTGGCTTCACGCTCGAACCGTTTGAGAACATCCTGCAAAATTTCAGGCGGGAATGCATCCTGGCGGATGATCTTGATCGCCACCTCACGTTCCAGACGGGAATCATAGGCTTTATACACCATGGCCATGCCACCCTTGCCTAGGAGCTCAAGGAGTTCATATCGGTCAATATGTTGCCCGGTAAGGTTTTCCATAGACATCATCCTGGAACAAGTAAACTACATGGTGTTCCACCAACCCTTATACCGCCTGGAACTGCTGATATAAGCATATTGGGCGAACACTAACAATAAAACAGGTCTTTATTGGAACAATCTGGAAATTATACGCTAATTATTTCGTCTGCCACATAGTTGAGACCTCTTTTACCCGGCTGTTCGCCCAAAGGGTTTCCCTGCCTGTCCCTGCAATGCCAGCAATAGCTTCCTGTAACCGCCTCTCTCGAACAAATCCACGCGATGCAGATGCTGCAGAGATTCGGGCATATCACATGCTGTCAATCGGATGGGAATAATGGAAACTTCATCGCCAGAAATGAATTTCGTCTTTTCAAGCGCAATCCGCAATTCTTCATGGCGATATCCCTCTTGCTTGTTGAAGTGTACTGAGAGGCAAACAACAGCCACATCGCTTTTAAGGATCGCCTTGTGTATCTCACGCCTCCAATCCTGCCCCGGCTGGAGGCTTTCCACATCCATCCATACCTTGATCCCGTCCCTGCTCAGGCATTTATAAAGATCGTGAACCTCTTTTCTGTCAGCGTGTGAATGAATAAGAAAAGCACTTCTAAGTCTTGGTAAAGTTGTCATTCATTATCCTTGGAACCTTGAACCGGGCCAGCATCAACATAACATTCCCACAGTAGTTCACCTGGATTTAAATAACAATCCCCCAACGGGGGATTTAATGGGGGAAAAGGAGGTTAACCCAATGGGTGAACTACAACCAGCTGCTAAAATCCCAGCCTTTCAAGATATGGCGCATTTCATCCTTGCTTTTTATTTTGAACTTGGTCAGCACATTACGGATATGTGTCTTTACCGTTTCGGGAGAAAGTGAAAGGCGCGCTGCGATCTGACGATTCGTCAGGCCCAGACATGCAAATGCAGTTACATCCCTCTCGCGCGGAGATAAAGTCTCCCATGCTTTCCAAAGTTTTTCAGTGGATTGATATTGGGTAAGTCCCGCAGCGAGCAAGTCAGGAAGCAGCTCTTGTTTGCTGCGGCCTTCATGATCGGCCAGAGTTTTCAGGGTAATGTCCAAACTCTCGCTAATCTCATAATAGCGAGGGCCGGGTTTCGAGCGAAGACCCATTAGATCCAACAATCGACGCAGCAGGGACATAACAATAAATTATATTAGAACATATGTTCTTAGTCAAGTTTTGCAGAGTTCTCAACATTTGAAATACAAAGTGTGTCACCCGGAAGCAAATGTAAAGATTCTTCGCTCCGTTCATAGTGACACGAACTGAGTATTGTCCTTGAAGTTAGGTATTCCCCATTTAATGCGTCAAGCATTAACTGTTTGATTGTTTGTTATTAATCCCTGCATAATGCCTTGTTAAAGCTTATCCTTACAATGAAATCAAATCTAATAAAGAAAGGAGAGAGCATACATGGATACTATGCCTTTCGTTGGCCCGGAAGATGACGAAGAAGTGGAACAGGAAGTTGTCAGCGAAGAAGCGGCTGCTGAAGAAAAATCCGGTGAAGACGCTGGCGATGAAGCAGCCGACAACGCTGCATAACCAATCTGTTTTGTGAAAAGTATGAGCGCGTGGAATCTGCCTCTACGCGCTCGTTTTTTTATTCTGCCGCCAGTTCTGGTTTGCGCCGCAGCACGTCAAGCGGGTTTCCACCCTGCCAGATGCTCAGCCCGTGCAGGATCAGCCCGAGCTGGGAAAAGGCCGACCAAAGCAGGGCAACTGTCAGCGAGGTGGAGGCGTTATCGATCCAGTGTGGGGCAGAGTCCCTGGTCATAGCAATCTGTGCAAGCCAGCCGGTTAATTTCGAGTCGTATCCCTCCAGCACTTGCAGGAGGTCTTGTAAATTCTCTTTACTGGTTTGAAAATCGCCGCCCAGTAGATAGGATGTATCACCGAGGAAGACCGATGCGCGCTGGGCCAGGTCTTGCATGCCTGCGATCTCGCCGTCGAGCGAATCGATTTCGGTAATAAGATTTGCCAGCAATTCATCGCCGGGGATGTCCAATTGAATGAACGGCAGAGAGTTGAGTCCTTCTAATGCGCCGCGCAGGTCTTGCAGGATGCCGCGCACTTCAGTGATGCGCTCGCGCGTATTTTCCAGGCCGGGGAGCAACTCATCATCAAGCGTTTGGTTGACCTGCTCAAGCGCCTCTTTCGCGCCAGTCGTTTGTTGGGTGAGCTTTGCCAGCGCATCCTCAGCCGATTGGATCATACGCAAGGCGCGGTCCACTTCGGCTTTTGCCTTTTGCAGGTCAGTTTGGATCTGCGATAATTGTGCTTCGACCTCGTCAAGCCGTGCCTCGGTTTCAAGGGTGAGGGGGGTATTGTAGACCCAAGCCAGAACAACCCCGACCAGGCTTGCGAGCAGAATGAGGGAACTGACACCGATCAGGGTACCCGCCAATATTTTGCGCTTCATGGTTCCTTCCTTTCATGTGTAATAACCCTGCCGGGGAAAAATCTATACAACCGCAGGGTGCCCCCAATTTCCTATACGAGGAAAATAGGACTAAATTTTCGAAAAATCAGACTTTTTTTGAAGGTTTCTTGAAGTTTACAGAAAAAAGTACTTGACAAACCGTCTAACTTAGACTATTATCTAATTAGACATCGGTCTAACAAACACATTTGCCTAACCGTCCACTTAATGAGAGAGAGGAACCATGTCTACCACGACCTGTGAGAAACCTATGGAAGAACATCAAATTTATATTGCTTCTGAATCCAATACGGCGGAATCCCCCGCCCGGAGTCTTTTCACCCGTCAGACAGGGGAGGCGCTCATCACGCTGGGTACGCTTTTCAAACATGTGCCCCCTTTCAACGAAAGCATCGACAAGAGCACCGGCGACACGCTGATCTCCATCGGTAGAAAGCTGAAAGGCAAATAACACTCGCAAGGTCAGGTGACGGTTCCTTCTTCTGCCAAAAGGGACCGTCACCTGAAATTTCTTAAAGGAGCAAATACCCCCTCGTATGACCAATAAAAACATCTCTCCAGAAATCATTTGGGATTTCGGCACAGCCTACGAACTTTTCATCAGCCTGCATGTTTTGCTCGAACCCGAATACTTCGGCATCCGCCCATCCTACGCCGCAAGCGTTCGCGCAAGGATCCCTGCAACCGAACGCAAACTTCTTGAAGAGATGTACCCGCTCCTGGGGGTTCCGCTTAAATGGCTCTCGACCCTGCCCGCACCCAAAGACGCCATAACCGCACTCTGGGCGCTCAAGCAAATTCCGCCCGCCCAGCGAATGCTCACACTTCAACAGGTAAATGAACCCTGCGACTACGAAGAAAAAGAACTACAGGAAAAACACGTCAAGCTGAACGAAATCCTGCTGCGAGTCGCAAATGAAAGAAAATGGCAGCCCGAAGATACAGAGTTCCTGCTGAAAACCTTTGGCAAAAAACACGCCTTTAAAAAAGATTACATCGAACGCGCGCTTGACTGGTGGAGCAGGCCCGAAGAACTGGGCGAGGGATTTCTCTCTGTCCTTCAAGCCTATTATCAGGAATTTTTCGAGGAGGAGGAAAAGCGCATCGAACCCGTGCTTCGGGCTGGGTTGGAACATGCCCAGGCTTTGGCCTCCACTGTAAGCTTTGAAGAACTGTTCACCGAACTTTCGCAGGGGCTTCAATTTGGTGAAGAAATGACCGCCAGCAAATTCATCATCGCCCCGGCCTTCTGGACGACACCGCTGGTTTTCTTCGAAAAGATAAACAGAGACACCATGCTATTGACCTTCGGCGCGCGCCCCGCGGATATGTCCGTCATCCCCGGCGAGATCGTGCCCGATGCACTTGTCCGCTCGCTCAAAGCCCTGGCCGACCCAACCCGCCTGAAGATCCTGCGTTACCTCACCAATGAAAGCCTCACACCCTCCGAAATTGCCCGCAGGCTCCAACTCCGCCCGCCGACAGTGACCCACCATCTAAAGGAACTTCGCCTTGCCGGTCTGGTGGAATTTTCCCTGATGCACGAGGAAAACCGCTATACCATCCGCAAACAGGCTCTGAACGCCGTCTACGAAAACCTGAACTCCTTCCTTCAGGGAGAACTCATTAAAGAACCCGCATAAATATAACCATGTTCTCTAAAATCCTCAGTGTAATAAACCAATATAGCATCCAGGTCCGCGCATTCAAGCCGAATGCGCGGCTTTATCTGTGGAACGTCATCCTCACCGGCGCGGTGATGGGTGTCTTCCGCCTCATCTTCAATTTCTACGCCCTCAGCCTTGGCTTTGACGAGGCCCTGCTCGGCAGCCTCATCACCGCCAGCAGTTTCGTTGCCCTGCTCGCCGCCCTGCCCATGGGCTACCTCGCAGACATGATCGGGCGCAAAGGCTCGCTTATTCTTTCCGGCGCGTTCCTGGCATTCTCGATCCTTGCCATGGCGATCTGGCAATCAGAGGAAGTCTTTTACATCATGAACGCCCTCTCCGGCCTGGCACAAAGCCTGGCGGGCGTCACCATGTCGCCTTTCCTGATGGAAAACAGCGACGAGAAGGAACGCACCTATCTCTTCAGCTTCGGTCAGGGACTGATGATGACCATGGCTTCTGTCGGCAACTGGATCGGCGGCTACCTCCCCACCTGGCTCGGCAAAGCACAGGACGTCTCAGCAACCAGCAGCATTGCTTATGGAAATTCCGTCTTCGTTGCAGGCATCTGTGCTGTCATCGCCATCCTGCCGCTGCTCTTCATCAAATCGCCGCAGATCACCCGCAGCCAAAGAACGATCTTTGCACCGTTCGAGTTCGCGAAGAAAAATCCCAGCCTACTGGCCAAGCTGGTCATGCCCATGCTCATTACCTCCATTGGAGCAGGGCTCATCATGCCGTTCATGAATGTTTTCTTCCGTGTAGTTCACAACCAGCCGGACCCCGTCATCGGGACTCTGTTCGCATGGGGTTCATTGGCCATGGGCATCGGACTGCTCATCGCGCCGCCGCTGGCTGAACGATACGGGAAGATCCAGGTCGTTGTCATCACCCAGGCCGTCTCGATCCCCTTCCTCATCCTGCTTGGCTTTTCGCCGCTCTTTTGGGTCGGCGCAGCTACTTATTACATCCGTCTCGCACTGATGAACATGAGCAGCCCTGTGTACCAGACCTTTGTAATGGAGCATGTTGAGCCTTCGGCGCGCGCCACGGTAGCAAGCCTCACCAGCATGGCTTGGAATTTTGGCTGGGCGTTCAGCCCCACCATCAGCGGCTGGTTGCAGGTCAAGTACGGGTTTGGGCCGCCTTTCATTGGCACCATCACACTTTACACAATCTCCGTTCTCATGTATTGGGCCTTCTTCTGGCGCGGAAAAGTAGAAGCAATTCCGGCACCCGCCGCCGCAGACTAAGTTGTCTCCTCCACCCACCCGGATGGGAGTTGGTGGCTTCCATCCGGGCAAAAGGGAAATAGCACAATAGAGCACTTGAAGGTGCTCTATTTTTTTGGCAAAATATCTAAATGGAAAAGAAAACCTTCGAACGTGATATTGTGATCGTCGGCGGCGGCCCCAGCGGACTCTCCACTGCCCTCCATCTGACAAAGATCGCGCCGCATCTCACTTCCCGCATCCTGCTCCTCGAAAAAGAACATTATCCACGCCTGAAGCTTTGCGCAGGCGGGCTAGTCATCGATGCAGAAAACATCCTCGAAGCCCTGGGCTTGGATTCGCGCGAGGTTCCACATGTGGATGCGAAATCCATTCACTTTGATTTCGCTGGCAAAGGACTGAACATCCGCGGACCCAAACATCATGCCATTCGCGTCGTCCGCCGTGATGAGTTCGATCATTGGCTGGCTAAAAAGGCCGAGGAAAGGGGCGTGGAAATCAGGCAGGGGATAACAGTAAAAAAGATCTCCCCCGATGAAAACGGCGTCTCCATTGAAACCGACCAGGGAAATTTTCGGGCAGCCATTGTTGTCGGTGCTGATGGTTCGAACGGCATCACGCGCCGAAGCATCTTTCCCAATGACCCGGTCTATACCGCGAGGGTGTTGGAAGTATTGACGCCCACCATTCCTCACCACTCCGCGAGCACCTCTCCTGATCTCGAAGAAGTTAAAGCAAGGCGGGAGGGAGTCGCATTTTTTGATTTCTTCCCCGTGCCAGATAACATCGCAGGTTATGTCTGGGACTTTCCCACTCAAGTGAAGGGAACGCCGATGCGTTGCTGGGGCGTCTATGATACAAACCTGCTGGCCGACCAAAAACGGCCCCCATTAAAAGAGCCGCTGGCAGAAGAAATGAAACGACACGGTTTCGACCTCAATGAATTCGAGATCAAAGGTCATCCCATACGCTGGTACAACCCGCAAAATAAAATTTCGATACCAAGGGTACTGCTGGTGGGCGATACTGTTGGCGCAGATGCGATCTTTGGCGAGGGCATCAGCATGGCCTTGGGGTATGGCAACATCGCCGCACGGGAGATCGCAGAGTCGTTTCGGCGTGGCGAATTTTCGTTTCGTGGATACAGGCATCGGCTGGCGCGAAGCGGTTTGGGTCAAACCCTGTTTGTACGCTGGCTCATCACCCAGGTCATCTACACGTTCAAATGGCGCTGGTTTCAGATCCTTCTCTGGCGTATGTTAAAACCGATCGTCCTGTTTGTGGCATGGGTCTTCGTTTTGAATTGGAGTAAAAGAGACTTGCGTATATAATAGGAAACCAACGGACCAGGAAAGTCAATCATCATAATGGGCACTGCAGACCTTCACATTCACTCCATCTACTCCCACGACGCAACTACCACGGTGCGTGCCATCCTCAAGCAAGCGGTGGACGTTGAGCTCAACGTCATTGCCATTACCGATCACGATGAAGTGCGAGGTTCACTCGAAGCGCAACAGCTCGCGCCTGAATACGGAATCGAAGTCATCCCAGGTGCGGAGGTTTCCACTAGTGAGGGGCATCTCGTGGCGTTGTTCATCAAGACCCTGCCGCCCGCTGGCATGTCACTGGTCGATACACTGGTCAACATTGGCAAACAGGGCGGCATTGCCATCGTCCCCCATCCGTTCAACAATCTGCCACATAGCCTCTCGATGGAATCCGTGCTCGGTGCGCTGACCAACCCGCGTGCGAAGGGCGTACTCAAAGGCATCGAAACGCACAACATGGGCACGCAAAATTTCGACAAGGTTGCGCGCAAGATTGCAGTCTATTTGCCGCTGGCAAAGATCGCGGCCAGCGATGCGCATGTATATTGGGCGGTTGGCGCCGGGCGCACGGAATTCCCAGGCAAGACGGCACAGGAACTTCGCATTGCCCTCGACCGCAACAACACGGTTCCCATTCCCTATGAAGAGGAATTTTCAGCGAGAGCGATCCTCAGCTGGGTGCGGCGTATCACGATGCGCAGATTTGGATACGCCTCCGATGCGCGTTCAATATCCACCCCTGTTTCCACCCAGCCGATCACAAACTCCATGATTCGAAAGATACGAAAGAAAAAAGACGACACGTAGGTATCGTCTTTTTATGTTCTGATCTTCTTGATAAAACCGGGGGTATTCAAGGCGCGTTCCAGCAAATGAGTGAAATATCCCTGCATGAGTATCTCCGCCTCCTTCTGGACCTCGAGGCCGGGCCGGGCACGAGAAGCATCTCTGTAGCTCGAGCGTTGGAAGTGGCGCAGATACTTGAGCGCCTCCAGGGAGATCTTCGTCAGGTTGGGAATCCCACTCCCGCAACGCGGACAGATCACGCCGCCTGAGGTGAATGAAAAGAATTGATCCTCTGCCTGGATCTCGCGTCCGCAATTCGCACACTCGAACAATTGCGGGCGAAACCCCACAGCATCCAAGAAGCGCATCTCGTAATATCGCACGGCCATCCATGCATCTTCTTCCTTTTCGAGACGGTCGAGGGTTTCCACGAGAAGACGAAAGATCGAGGGATTTGCGCCCTCTTCTTCATAGGAAAATCGCAAAAGCAATTCCACTATATAAGCAGCGTAACCTGTTTTCACAAGGTCATCATGCAAAGGCAGAAAGGCATTCACGGTTTCGACCTGAGTAATGATCAACAGGTCACGTCCCTTTGCAAATTGAACGGTGATATGAGTGAACGGTTGTAAATGTCCCGCCTTGCGTGAGGTTACCTTGCGTGCTCCCTTCGCCAACGCGCGCACGATGCCCTGATCGCGGGTATAGAGCGTGAGTAAACGGTCTGCCTCACCCCAGTCGGTGTGACGGAGCACGACAGCAGAAGCGCGGAAGGAACGGAAGTCTGTCATAAGAAAAGGGGACTGGAAAATGGTGGCCAAACAACCATTCTCCGGTCTTCAATCGTCTACTTATCTACCACCAAATGCTTGGGGGTAAATGCTTCGGGCAGTAATTCGTTGACCGTTGATTCCTTGACCAGTTCACCCTTCCCATTGCCGAACAAGACAACGGTATCCAGGCCAAACTCCGCCATTACCTGACGGCAGCCCCCGCAGGGAGAGCCGCCATTATTAGTGACCACGGCAATCACCTCGAACTCCAATTCCCCTTCAGAGACCGCTTTGAAGATGGCAACGCGTTCAGCGCACATGGTTTGCGGATAGGAGGCATTCTCCACATTCACACCGGTGAAAATACGTCCGCTTTTAGTGCGCAAGGCCGCCCCCACCGGATAGTTCGAATACGGCACATACGCACGTCGACGCGCTTCATTGGCAAGGTCGATCAAGGCTTTTTTTTCATCCTGAGACAATTTGACCATTTTCATTCCTTTGAAACATCAAGCGACTTGATTTGAAAACCCGGTGACCTTTCACAGGGTTTATTTTTTCTTTTTTCTTTCCAGTTTACGGATCGCCCGGGCAGGCATCCCAACCACAAGGGTATCCTCTGCAACATCTTTTGTCACAATCGCGCCCGCGCCTGTGCGTGCTCCATCCCCAAGTTTGACCGGTGCAACCAACATTGTGTCGGAACCGATGAACACATCCTCGCCGATCTCGGTGGGATTTTTCTTCTCGCCATCATAGTTGGCAGTGATCGTGCCCGCTCCGATGTTGGTATTGGCCCCTATCTTTGCATTGCCAATATAGGAGAAGTGCCCCATTTTGACGCCATCTGCGAGATAGGAGTCTTTCACTTCACCAAAGTTGCCCATGTGGACGTGATTTCCCAAATGCGCTCCCTTTCGTAATCGCGCAAAAGGTCCCATATCCACATCATCTTCAATCATCGCGCCTTCCAACACAGACGAGATGATCTTGCATCCGTTGCCGATCTTCGAGTCGTAGATCATCGTATTCGGGCCGACTAGATTGCCTTCCCCCATCTCCGTTTTTCCATACAGATACGTGTTCGGCATAAGCACCGTATCCCGGCCGATCTTCACATCCGCTTCGATATACGTCGAGGCGGGGTCGATCAGGGTCACACCGTTCAGCATATGGCTTTGGTTGATGCGACGGCGCATGGCAGCTTCCACCTCTGAAAGATGAACGCGAGTGTTTACGCCAATGGTCTCTTCAATATCATCCATCACCGTGGCATGAACAGACAAGCCATCATTTGAAGCCAATTCCACTGTGTCGGTAAGGTAGTATTCGCCTTTTTTCGGATTCTTCGGAATGCGCTGCAGGGCATCCCACAGCCAGTTCGCATCAAAACAATACCCGCCTACATTCAATTCCTTTATCTGCTGCTGTTCCGGTGTGGCGACATATTCCTCGGCGATCGCTTCCACGGTCCCATCCGCCTTGCGGACAATGCGTCCAAACCCGCGCGGGTCATCCGCAACCACGGTCAACATCGAAATAGGACCTTTGTTTTGCTTCTGGGTTTCCACCAGTTTTTGCAATGTCTCACCGCGCAATAAAGGCATATCCGCATAACAGACGACAACCAGGTCGGTCTTTCCCTTGAGAAGGGACTCTGCCTGCATCACGGCATGACCGGTCCCTAACTGCGGCTCCTGCGTGACCGTTTGAGCTGCTTCGCCCAAATAGGCCTTAACCTCGTCCGCGCCATGTCCCACGACTACAACTGGCGTCTCAGTGGTCGATTGCCGAATGGCATTCAAAGCATGCCAGAGCATCGGCTTGCCGGAAACGGAATGCAGCACCTTGGGCAGCGCAGATTTCATGCGAGTTCCCTGCCCGGCTGCGAGAAGGATGGCCGTAATTTTCATTAATTCACCTCAGATAAAAACAGGATTTGCGCGGCGGCGCCGCGCAAATCCTGTCTGAAAATTCTCCGCATACGCGGATGGTTCAGGCTGGGGCACCTGGATTCGAACCAAGATCCACAGCTCCAAAGGCTGGTGTGCTGCCATTGCACCATGCCCCAGTGCGGGCAAGATTGTATCACAAAAATTTTTACTTACCGTCGGAGATGATTCCAAGTTTTCGCGCTTCTTCAAGCGAAAGAACTTCGGGGTTAACCGATTTTCTGCCAAGATCCTGGGCAGCTTCGTCCCAAAAATCATCTGTAGTTTTTGATTTCGCCTTTGCATCCGGAGCCTGGGTAAGCAGAGCTTCCATTTCCGGCGCGGGTGTCGCCTTGGCAAGCTGATCAGTTCCCTTTTTAGGCGGAACCGGAATCGTCTTTGGCTCAGCCATGGCCTTCAATTCGCCTGTTACGCCCATGGAGGTCAATGCTTTTTCCACCTGGCCGCGCAGAGCCATCAAACCGCTCACCGTTTCCAAGACCTGACTTCCCTGAGTCAGATCCTTCCCAGCAACAAGCAGGGCATACATAGGCGTGACCGGAATAAAGAGCAGGTCGTGGTCGCCGCCGTTGAAAATATGATAGGACTCGATCGTTTCCTGATGATTATGCCGGGCTACTTTGAGACCCGCACTATGGATAGCCATCAGAGTCGAGATCAGGGAGACTTCCATGCTGGGGTCACGCAGGTTGCCTGTGCGGGCATTGATCAACCCGCGGTCATTGAGCAGGAAGACAGCATCTGCATTAAAGTCCTGCCGGAAATTGGCAAGCAGGTCAGAGAGCCTGACATGCTTCTCCTCTGGCGGTCCCTTTTGCGCGTTCTCAGGCGGGAAAATGGTTTGTACAAGGCCCAGGCCGCGTTCCACCACATCCAAAAAATCGGCCATGGGGATTGGCTTGTCGAAAATGGCAAAGGCCCCAGCATTGAGCATTTCATCGCGCATCTTTTTGTCGGTCATCCCGGTGATGAAGACAACCTTCACATCCGGGTAGCGGGCGCGCACCTTGTGCATCAATTCCACACCGCTCATGCCAGGGAGTTTGTAATCTGCAACGAGCATATCGATCTTATGACGGCTGGATTCAAGCAGGGCTTCCTCCCCCGAGGGCGCTTCAAACATCTTGATTTCCTTGTTCTTGAGCGTATCCAAGGTGGCACGCAAAAGACGCAGAATGTCACGCTGGTCATCAACAAGCAAAATATTGCGGTCCATAATTTCCTGCTCTCATTTGCAAAACATACGCAAGCAATAAAGTGGATGATTTCTTTTCATAAGATACGCTGCCTGTTCAAATGAAGGCCGATCTCATAAAGGATAAATCGATTATAGCAAAATTAAACTTCAGCCTTCCCATCAGTTTTGACAGGTCTCGCCAATCCCAATTCCTTCGATATTCCAAAGCGGGTTGGCCGTGGGGTCGAGTTCAAATCCGCAAACGTCCGGGCGTACAGCAGCAATGCGAAGGCGCGAATAAAGCGGAATGGCAGGGAATAGATCGGACACAAGGATCTGAGTCTGCCGATAAGAGTTCAGGTATTCCTGTTCCTCACGCAGGGAGGATTGGGCCGTCTGGCAGGCGATATCATAATCTTCATTGCTGAACCCGGTCACATTCGTGCCGGTCCATGTGTTGGCCTCGCTGGGGATCTCAGCGCGCATAAACCAGGAGCAGGCTGGCTCCACACTGTTTATGCCAAGGGAATACTGGGCCAGATCAAATTGACGCCCGAGAAGGAGACCTTCCGGCCCGGGTGCGTAAAGGTCACTGGCCGTCAAATATTTCACATCCAGGCCGATCCCGCACTGTGCCAGTGATTCTTCGAGAATGGCGGCTACCTGCCTGCGTTGCGAGGTGGAGGTGGTGTAATAATTCAATACCAGGGGCGTATTGAATGTTACACGCTTTACATTCACAGCACGCCGTGGCGTGGAGGGATCTTCGTCCGTATCCTGCCAGCCTGCCTGTTCAAGCAGGGAGATGCCGATCTCCGGGTCGAAGTTGATCTGCACGATATCTGAGTCGAAGGCGGGGTGATCGGCGGGAATGTAACTCGTGGGAACAGAGGTCAAGCCATATAAGACGTTGTCCACGATAGTTTTACGGTCGATGCAATAGGCAATAGCCTGACGGGTATAGGTATCTGCAAAGAAATCCTGCCTGTCCTTTCTCTCGTCATAGCCATTGTCATGAGAGGCTGGGACAATCCCCAGCCCGAGCCATTCCATGGTCATGCTCGTGGTGGCATACATCTGAGCCTGTTCTGCAGATTGCATATCCTGCAAGAGGCCCACATGGTCTTCGAGATTTACAGAGGGATCGATCAGGTCACAGCGACCTGCGATCAGATCGGTCAGAGCCATATCCGGGTCCGGTATGAAGCGGAAGTGAAGCTGGTCGACCTTGGGGTATCCATCCTGGGCTCGGAAGTAGTAGGGATTCTTCTCAAGAGTGATCTGATCACCTGGGTTCCATTCTCTGATGAGATAGGGCCCCCACCCAATGGGGGTGCGGGAGGAAACGTCGATGGATGACAATTGGTCTGCGGGGAATTCGCTCCACAAATGTTTTGGGGCGGGCTGCCAGATATTTGTGAAGTAGGTTGGGTCGATAAAGCCCGGAATGCCAAACCATTGCAGGGTTTGCGCGTCGGCGGCTTCATAAGTTTGTGTACGATCAATCAGGAAAGAATTAGCGGCGGCGGTCTTTTGAAGGTCGAAAGAATAGACCGAGTCGTCGGCGGTGAGGGGCGTGCCGTCGGACCAGGTGAGGTCCGGCCGCAAACGGAATGTGACGATCATCTGGTCCAGCTCAAGCGTGGCGCTCCCGTCATACTCGATGACGCAATCTTCGTTGCGGCATTCAGCAGGACGCACGCGCACACCCGCTTCCAGCAAGCTGATGTTTCCATCCGCATCGACCACAGAATCCCCGACTCGCACTTCAGCGCGGACGATCTCGGCATCGCCGTTTTCGAGCGAGGGTATCTGCGTAAGAATGACCGGCTGGTATTCATATTCGATGGTGTCGATCGGCCCGTCATAAATCGCGGCGAGAACGCTGCGGGCAGCCGAGTTCAATTCACCGAACGGATACAGGCTGTTCGGTTCCTGTCCAAGACAAACTGTAAGGGAACTTACATCAGGTTGGGAGGTGGGCGTAGCAACAACAGGCAAAGTTGAAACAGGAAGGGGAGTCTCTGTTGGCGCAGGGGCGCTTATACAGGCCGGGATCCCAACCAGGACAAGGATGAGCAAATATGGAACAAGCGATTTTTTCATGAATTCCTGCCGATACGGTTTCAAAAGGTTCCGATAATTATAACCATGTTGAAAGTGAGATCATCGAGCAAACCATCCATCCTTCTTTTTTTCTGAACAGAGAAGCCCAGACGTCCCTGTGACAAAAAATAAAAGAGACCGCATGGGCGGCCTCTTTGCATGACGTCGATCTTATTCCACTTTCCAACACGCCACCCAGTGACCGGGCCGGGCTTCCCTAAACTCCGGTTCCACCTGGGAGCATTGATCGATGGCGATCGGGCAGCGGGTGTGAAAACGGCATCCCTTGGGAGGGTTGAGCGGGCTGGGCACATCACCTTTCAGGATGGTCCGCTCGCGCTTAATGTTTGGATGTGGAATGGGGATGGCAGAGAGCAAGGCTTGGGTGTAGGGGTGAAGCGGTTCACGATACAGAGCATCACGATCGGCCAGCTCGACCATTTTTCCAAGGTACATCACCGCCACACGATCCGAGATATGTTCGACCACGCTCAGGTTGTGTGCAATGAAAAGGAAGGTAAGACCAAACTCATCCTGCAAGTCCTTGAGAATATTCAATACCTGTGACTGGATGGAAACATCCAACGCGGAGACAGGTTCATCGCAAACGATGAACTTCGGATTTAACGCCAAGGCACGCGCGATCCCGATACGCTGGCGCTGGCCGCCCGAAAATTCATGTGGATAGCGTCGGGCATGATATTCCTCAAGGCCGACCTTCTTGAGCATTTTGATGGCGACTTCCCAACGTTCCTTGGGTTGGCCAATATTGTGAATGTGCAAACCTTCCATGACGGATTCGCCGATGGGCATGCGCGGATTCAAGGAAGCATACGGGTCTTGGAAGATGATCTGCATATCGCGGCGTAGGGGCTTGAGGTCCCTTTGCCCCATTTTGATGATATCGCGTCCCTCAAAGGAAACTTCCCCGGAGGTCGGCTCAACGAGACGCAGGACGGTACGTCCGATGGTCGTCTTGCCGCAGCCTGACTCGCCCACCATACCCAGGGTCTCACCGCGTTTCACGGTAAAACTGACGTTATCAACTGCCTGCACCCATGCTGAGGTGCGTTGAAGCAGACCCGAACGAACCGGGAAATATTTTTTGAGATTCCTGACCACAAGCAGGTCTTTTTGTTCCTGTAAATTTGTGTTCGTCATATTCTTGGTTATCTCATTTCGTCTGGGATTTAACGTCAAGCTTTATCGGGGCGGTGTGCCCATCCATACTTTGATACAGCCAACAGCGCACTTTATGATTTTCGGAGATATCCGTCAGTTCGGGATGTTTTTCGGTGCAGATCTCAAGGTTGTGTTCCACTCGTGCCTTACAGCGTGGGGCAAAGCGGCAACCGGCGGGCAGGTCGATCAAATTAGGTACCATCCCCGGGATCACATCGAGGCGTTCCCGGCGTTCACCCAAAACCGGAATGGAGCCGATCAGGCCCTGGGTATAGGGATGAAGCGGGGTATCAAAAAGGGAAACCACAGGAGATTGTTCAACGATCTCCCCGGCATACATCACCAGCACCCGGCTTGCCATTTCTGCAATAACACCCAGATCATGAGTGATGAGTATCATGGCCGAGCCAAGTTTGCTGCGCATGTCGCGCATCAGGTCGAGGATCTGGGCCTGAATCGTCACATCCAGGGCGGTGGTTGGTTCGTCGGCAATCAACAGATCCGGCACACAAGCCAGCGCCATGGCAATCATCACACGCTGCGCCATACCGCCCGATAACTCATGTGGAAAAGATTCAACCCGCCGCTCGGGGTCTGGGATTCCCACTAGTTTCAAAAGCTCCACAGCGCGCTTCTTGCCGGTCTCATTATCAAAATCCTGATGGATGTTCAAGACTTCCGAAATCTGATCTCCAGCGCGAAAAACAGGATTCAAGGCAGATTGCGGCTGCTGAAAGATCATCGAAATGCGGTTGCCGCGCACCTGACGCATCTCATCATCGCTGGCCTTCACCAAATCCTTGCCCTCGAACAGAATCTGACCATCAACGATCCTGCCGGGCAGGCTGATCAAACGCATGATCGAAAGAGAAGTAACACTCTTACCACATCCAGACTCACCCACAATACCAAGCACCTCCCCCGGGTTCACTTCAAAATTAACGCCATCCACCGCATGGACAACGCCGTCTTCCGTAAAAAAATGGGTCTTGAGGTTCTTGACTTCCAACAGAGGCTTTTGAGCAGTCATGAATTCAACTCCGGAAATAAGATGGGGCGATTATACCGCCTCCGGCCAGACTTTTGGCAGGATTGCCCACCCGGGCATATCCCAATCTGCAAAAAAGCCTGCAAACATCCAATGGATGTTTGCAGGCAGGTACAGTCGAAAAGTTTACCGGCGGTACTGATCCTCGTCGTTCTTTTTATTGCGCTGTTTGACGCGTAGCATTGCAGTAGCGGCAATTCCCAAGAACAATCCCAGGGTGGAAAGCCCAGCCGAAAGAAAGTTCATGAAATAAGTGGACTCGACGATCTCAAGCACCATGAGAAATGGCATGATACAACCAAACAACATCATGGCGGTCGCAAGGACGAGGAGACGTTCGGGATGTTCGAATGACATTATTTATATAACCAACAAGCCACAAGATGATCATCCGCCTGAAGATCCTGGGGCTCTTCCACATCACACAGGTTTTCTATGCGCTGTGGGCAGCGCGGATGGAAGCGGCATCCACTGGGCGGGTTAACCAGGCTGGGCGGTTCGCCAGCGGGAAGTTCACGATACTTCAAAGCGTTGTCTGCATCCGGGTCCGAAGTGGCATCCATCAGCGCCTGGGTGTACGGATGCTTCGGATTGTGAACGATGGAATTCACAGGGGCCTTCTCGACCACATTACCCGCATACATCACGAATACGCGCTCAGAGAAGTAACGTACCGTCGAAAGGTCGTGGGTGATATAAATCACCGCGAGCTTGTATTTCTCCTGCAGGCCGCGCAGCAGTTTGAGGATTTCCACACGCACCGACGCATCCAGCATGGATACAGGTTCATCTGCCACCACCAATTGCGGTTCCAGAATAATGGCGCGGGCAATAACCACGCGTTGCTGCTGTCCGCCGCTCAACATGTGCGGGTACTTATGCAGGAAGTCATCCGGCGGGCTTAGTCTTACTTCCTCCATCACCTTGCGCACGCGGCGTTCGCGTTCAGCCGGGTCTTTAATGCCGTTGATGATCAACGGTTCTTCAAGAATTCGCTGGATGTTCATAAAAGGAGCCAGCGCTCCGAACGGATCCTGCTGAACATACCCGATCTTGGACCGGTACAGGCGCAGGTCCTCGGCGTGGAAGGCGCTAATATCCTTGTTATCGAAGATCACCTTGCCCCTTGTAGGTTTATTGATACCAAGAATGGTCTTCATCAAACTTGTTTTTCCGCAACCGCTTTCGCCCACAATGGCAATGGTCTCGCCATAATGGAGATCGAAGGTTACGCCATCGACGGCCTTTACATATCCGGCGTGGCCGAAACCAAAGCGGCGCAATTCAAACCAAACGTGCAGATCCTGAATGGAGAGGAGCACATCTCTTGTTGTCATCTTTATATGCCTCGTTTTCGATAGTTTCCGTTGCAGGTTAGGATGTATACAGCCAGCACTTAACCTGGATGCCATCCACATTCGCAACAGGCGGCTCCTCTGTGCATTTGGCAAACCGTTTCGGACAGCGCGAAGCAAAGCGGCAGCCCTTTGGCGGGTTGAGAAGGCTAGGCGGTTGACCCGTAATGAATTCAGGTTCCACGTTGGCGCGCAAGCGCGGCACACTGGCCATCAACATGCGCGAGTAGGGATGCAGCGGCTCACTGAAGAACCGATGTGCATCGCTCACCTCCACAATCTGCCCTGCATACATGACCGCCACACGGTCCGCCAGTTCACTGGAGGTGGCGATATCATGTGTGATCAAAACAAAGGAAACTTCCAACTCCTTCTTAAGGCGTTTAAGCACGTTGAAGATATTGGCCTGGGTCAGGACGTCCAGCGCAGAGGTCGGTTCGTCCAGGATCACCAGGGCAGGCGCAGTCACAAGCGCCATGGCAATGGCAACGCGCTGACGCATGCCACCGCTCAATTCAAAGGCATAGCGGTCGAGGAAATCCACCGGAACACCGACATGTTGGAACATTTTGGCGGCCTGATTGTAGGCCTCCTCTTTCTTGACGCCGTGATGTACTATCATCGGTTCGGCAACCTGGTCGCCCACCTTCAATACAGGATTCAACGAGTTCATGGCAGCTTGCGGCACAAGCGACATCCGTACCCAGCGAATATTCTGGCGGAACTGTTCCTCATCCATCCCCATGATCTCGTTCCCTTCAAGATAGACCTGCCCGCCATATTTACTTACATTACGGGGCAATAATCGCAAAAGTGCCTTGGCAAGCGAACTTTTTCCACAACCAGACTCGCCCAGCACTACGACCGCTTCCTTGTAACCGAGGTCAAAAAAGACGCCGTCCACTGCCTGCACGGGACCCTTCTGTGTGTTGAAATGAAGTACCAGGTCCTTGATACTCAGTAAATTTTCAGTGGGCATGTGCTAAACACCTCGCAGGCGTGGATTGAAGATGCGGTCCATGGAGAAACCAACCATGGCAAAGGAGAGACCGGTGATCAGGAGGATGAATGCAGGCTCAAGAACCCAGTAGTACTGTCCTTGAACCAAGGCACCATTCCTAACACCATCGTAGATGAGTTTTCCCCAAGTGGGAAGAACCGGATCGCCCAGACCCACCAAGGTAAGTGAGGCTTCCAAAAATACATTGGACGGAATCAGAATGACCAATTGTGGAATAAGCAGGGGGATAATGCGCGGCACCAGGTACTGCATGATGATGCGCATATTACTGGCGCCGTAGGCACGCGCTGCCTCCACATACGGCGCTTCCTTGATTTGCAGGAACACCGCACGAAAGCCTTTAATCGCGCCGCCAAAGATGCTCAATGCAATTACACATAACAGCATGACCCATAGGCTTTTCGAGTAGAACGTACCAACCATGATCAGGATCGAGAGGAAGGGCAGGACCAGGTTAACTTCAGTGATGCGCTGAATTACCTCATCCACCCAGCCACCGTACCAGGTTCCAAAAGCAGCGATGATCATGGTAGTCACTGTGGTGCCAAGTGCGGTCAACAAACCGAATGTCAAGGCGATGGGTGCGCCCCACATCAATGCAATGCCAATATCACGGCGGCGGTGATCTGTGCCAGCCCAGCCATAGACTTTTCCAAAGATGATAAGCTCGGCATCCACGGTGGAGTTTTCTTCGAACGCAACAGCTTCGATCTGCAATTCGTATTGCCCCGGCACAGCAGTCAACTGTTCGGTATCAGAAGGAAGCAACATGAATATGCCCTTTTCAGGAGTGTTCCCCTGAAGACGGCGTTGCAATTTCTGGTCCTGTGAAAACCGATAGGTGTGGGTCCTCCCGACCGTAAAACTTCCCACTTTGATCTCACGGCCATCCGGTGTGATCACCTTGACAGAGACAAATGGTTCCTTTTGAACAAATTCCGAAGTGAAGTAAATTGAAACTTCCTGCGGAAAGTCCTTTGAGTTGTACTCAAACGGGAAGGAAATGAAAATCTTGTTGGTTTCGTTCGAGTATTCTTCGGTCTTTACGCCATCCCCGTCCGCAGAACTGAAGGAGAAGGTCTCAGGCAGGTCATCTTTAAGGAACCAGTTAACCCATGCGGGCTGGGCGGTCTTCGGTGTCTTGTACCATACATTCTCATCGCCGCGCCACAGGGAGATCGCGTCGTTGTACGGCAGTGCAAAAACGGTATAGATGGAAAACGTGAAAAGCAGAATGATCATGACCAGCCCGACAAACGCCGAGGGGTAATGGGTCAATTCAGAAAAGAAGCTTCTGATGGATTTCATTAGTTTGAACCCTCGTTTCCGATTTTCACACGCGGGTCAACCAATGCGTAGACAAAGTCCAGCAGGAAGACGGTCATCGCTAGGAGATAGGCAAAGATCACGGTGGTACCAACGATCACAGGCGTATCGAACAGACCGGCAGCGACTAGGGTGGTTCGACCCAGGCCAGGCCAGTTGAAAACGCCTTCGAAGATCGGCGCGCCGCCCCAAACCCCAATAAGCAGGAAGGCGAAGTTCGTAATATTCGTGGGCAGAGTGGGTCGCAAAATATATTTACGTTCCACTTCGCGGGAAGTAAGCCCTTTGGCTTTCGCCATTTCCACATAGTCTTCGCTGGAATAGATGAGGAAAAAGGTGCGGTTATTATAGATCGCAAAGGTCAGTTGATTCATCGCGATCGCCAGGGTTGGCAGGAGCATATGTTTCAACAGACTGAGTCCATATTCGATCCTGTTATCCGGCGGAGGGACATCTACCATGCCGCCAAAAGGCAGGACCTTCAAATAGGCGGCAAAAAACACAATGAGGAAGATGCCATAAAACCAGCCCGGCGCGGCCGACATGGGCGATGTGGCGACAATGAACCGGTCGAGCCAGCTGCCATAATGGCGTGAAAGGGTCAGCGCCCAGAACAACGTCACAAAAAAGAGAATGATGTTGGTGGTTCCGAACAGGACTAAGGTCGATGGGAGGCGCTCCAACACAATGATCCGCACCGACCTTGAACCGTTATCCGCATTCATGAATTCAGCGAAACCGAGGTTCAATGTAATGGCGTCCTTAAGAAAAGCCACACTACGGATGGCAAAAGGACGATTGAGGCCGAGGCGTTCTTCTTCATTCGAAACCCGTTCCTCGATCAGTTTAAGTTTTTGATCCCCGGTCAGATTCCTCAGGGATTGATCGTTCATGACCGCCTGTTGAATGTTCTCTCGAATTTCCCCACGTCGTATTTCATCGACATACCCGCCCATGTTGGCAATCAGAATGGTCAGGTATAACCCGACCACCACGGTAAACGCCATGGTCAGTAAACGTACTGCCATGTACTTCCCAACGCGAAGTACTGCGCTCTCCGAAGATTTCTTCTTTGCGACAACGGGAACGGGGGACTGCAAAGTAGACTCTGCCATTTCTACTTCCTTCCTTCCTTTTATATGATTGAAAGATATTTATATTCTTCTGAGCACAACGAATTTAAAGGATCATTGATACCTTATTCGTCAGGCTCAGGGAAACATAAATCCCGAAAAAATGGCCCGGTAGAGGAGACCCCTACCGGGCCAAATTGAAAAGCTAAAGGTTTACTTGACGGTCACGAACTCAAAGCTGGAGAACGCAGGAATGCTCACCAACTTGCTGACCACGGCAACTTCGATGCGGTTCGCGCCGGCTTCAAAGCCGCCGGTCATATCCGCACCAAGGGTGACCAGGTACTGGCCGTCAGCAACAAATTCCGCATCACCGGTGGCGACGAGTTCATTGTTGGAGTTGAAGACCAGGTACTTGACGCTGTCGATATCTGCGCCAGCATAGGGTTCATCGTTGTAGGTCACGAAGACATCGAAGGTGGCTTCCTGTCCGGCGGTTACTTGTCCGTCGCCGCTCAGGTCAACCACAGCAACCTTGGCTTCGCTAAACTGCGCCCACTTGTCGGCGAAATCGGGGAAGTTCTCATTTCGCTTGAGCACAGCGTTACCTTCGGTGGTGAAGACTTGGTCAAGGTAGAACGGACCAGTACCGATGGAGAAGTGGCCATGATCACCGAACCAGGTGTTCAGGTTTGCATAGCGGGCAGCCGCTTCATCTGCAGTGACGAATTCACCCATGGTGGGGGCGAAGGGGATGTAGCCTTCAGCAGCAGCCTGATCGAGGTATTTCTTCTGGATCTCGAGGGTGGGGCCGTCGATGAAGTTGGTCCATTCCTTTTCGATCGCAGTCGCCTTATCAATGGTGAAGGCGATTTCGCCATTAGCTTCACCCAGGATGGCAGGGGTCACATTGTGCCAGGCAGCAGGACCCTGAGTCCAAGGTGTAACGAAACCAGCGGGGTACCAGCTGAAGCCAAAGGTCTCGGCATCGAGAGCGTAGCCGTTGGCATAGGTGCTGATCACGAGCGGATCAGTGGATTCGATCTGAACAGCCACGAAGGAAGATTGGAAGGCCTCGACGCCGGGGACGACGGTTTCATCGTAAATGGCGCTTTCGGGCTTGGCAGGATCGAAGGTCATGATCATGCCCATTACGAAGTCTGCGGCGGAGATGGGGCTGCCATCGTGCCAGGAGACGGTTTCGTACAAGTCAGCCGGATATGTCCAGGTCACTTTGACCAAGGAGGTGATACCATCCGGGTACTTCTCACCAGCGGTGATGAAGGTCTGGGTTTCAGCATTCCAATCCGACCAAGCTTCCGCAGGAACGGCAATCTCGTCAGCCTGGAAGTTGAGGCTCACCCAGTCGAGAGTCTTCGTGATGGGGAGACCTTCCGTGGCGGTGATTTCGAGCTTCTCAGCGCGCTGAGGCCAGGCAAGACCGGTGTAAGGATCGGGCATGCTGGCAACGTCGCCGGTGGCGCGAAGGATCATGCTGTCGGAGATCCAGTTGGAGCCTGCGAAGGGATTCCATGGATCGATGAAGTTGTCCTGCATCGCGATGCGAGCAGTGCCGCCTTCGCCGTCACCCAAACGAATGGTGTAGGGATACAGGCGGGAGCCGGAAACACCACCAGCAAGGTCAGCCGCAACGGTTAGTTCATTACGCATCGGGAAGAAGGCCTGGGTATCGATCACCCAGATGTGGTAGGAATTCTGCATGGAAAGATCGAGAGCGGTCTTGAACAGTTCACCGCGTTCGTCCATGTCTGCGAATTCGTTGTTCCAGAGCTTCTGGGAAGCATCATAGAATTCCTGGCCGATCACGTCAGCGGTCTGGAAGTTCGAGGAGAGACCACAGCATCCGCCGAAGTCGGTGTAATAGAAGCCGAAGTTGGTGCCATCATCGCGGGAGATCGCGGTGTTGATCCAGCCGCCGGTGTAGATATGCCACTGGCCTTCCGAAGGTTCGCTGCGCGCCCAAATGGGGGAGGCTTCAGAACGAGCCTTGTACTGGCGGTCCACGGTGAAGCCGATGCTTTCCAACTGATTGGAAAGGTAGTCACCAATGGGGGTGCGCTCATCTTCCGTACGGATGATGAAGATCAGGGTAATGGGTTCATCATTGATAGCCCATTTGCCGTCCGCATTCTTGGTCGCGCCGAGCGCTTCCATTTCAGCGGTGATGACTTCATTGGCTTTGTCGAGGTTGTAAGCGTATTTCGCTTCGACTGCACGGGCAACGTCGATATAGCGGGCATAGTCTGGGAACACACCCACGAGGGTGGTGTACTTCGCCGCACCCAAGCCGCCGAAGATTTCCTGAATGACATAATCGCGGTCGATAAGCATGTTCATCGCTTCGCGGATCTTGGCGCTACCGAAGGGGTTGACGCGGCCATCAGTAAAGGTGGGGATCGGGTTGAGCAACATTTCGAAGTTCAAACCGTAGGAGGTGGCGTACTTAAGGTTGGAGTCCGCCTGAACGGTCTTGAAGTCATCGGGGTTGGTGTTGCCATCAGCACAAACATCGAGATCGCCAGCCTGAAGCTGAGCGATACAAACGGCGTTATCCGCCTGCTCAGAGAACACGAGTTCATCGACCCAGGGGCCCTTGCGGGTCACAGGTTCGGGAGTGGGGGTGGGTTCTTCGGTGGCAGCAGCTTCGGTTGCCGCCTCGGTGGCAGGGGCTTCCGTAGCATCAGCAGGAGCCTCGGTGGGAGTTCCACCGCAGGCTGCAAGCACCATGCTGGCAACAACTAACAGGCCCAGCAAAGCAAACAATCGGTTTCGTAACATTTGTTTTCTCCTCCAAGAAGAAAATTTATTAGGGGGTTGATTTACGAACACAGTGGAAAGTAAACTTGCACGTTAAACGTATTTCCCGATAGACCACCTCCTTTTGCAGAGAAATAGAGAACGCTTTTCATAGCAAGAAGCAAATCAAATTATACCTAATTCTTTAGTCACGTCAACAGGAGCGGTCCCAAAATAAGATGTGTAGTCACTTTCCAGCTTCAAATACCTCCCCGGGAATTGCCCCACACCCCTCTAGAGAACTATTTCCGTAATGCTAGATGACAACTTTAATCAGATTTTTGTGACAAATAAGTGACACAGCTTTTCGCCTCCAATTCCCCGAAAACTGCCTCAAACCATGGACATTCATGGCCTCTGCGACTCTTTACTCATTCAGTCGTTGACAAGCTGTACTGCATCCCATAGAATTAAGATAACTTCCAGGCCTTCAAAATCAAGGAGAAATCATCATGTTAAAGGAATTCAAGGAATTCATCATGCGCGGAAACGTGCTTGACCTCGCCATCGCCGTCATCATCGGCGGCGCATTCGGGAAAATCGTTGCATCACTCGTCAATGATATTCTTATGCCGCTCATCGGCGCACTGTTCGGTGGAAGTAAATTCAGCGAACTTTCCACATTGGTCAATGGCGTCCCGATCGTCTGGGGTTTGTTCGTGCAGACCATCGTTGACTTCCTCATTGTTGCCCTTGTTATATTCATCATCGTCAAAGTTGCCAACAGCTTGAAGAAAGCCCCCGCCCCAGCAGACCCCACCACCAAGGAATGCCCACACTGCATTAGCACCATTTCCATCAAAGCCACCCGTTGCCCGAATTGCACGTCTGAACTAAAGGCTTAATTTTTGTAGGTTCGGCTTTTAGCCGGACAAATCTATTAACAAAATCGGCAGGCTTGTTGCCTGCCCTACTTTCTGCTTTCCACGGCGAGGACAATAGTCCTCGCCTTTACTTTATAATGTCCCCACCATGAATTTGGATTTCATCAGCAAACTCAACCCTCAGCAGCGCAGCGCGGTCACAGCGGCAGATGGACCTGTTTTGGTCATCGCAGGTCCCGGGTCCGGAAAGACGCGGGTACTGACTCAGCGCATTGCTTATCTCATTGCCAACGAAGGCATCCGCCCGTGGCAGATCCTCGCCGTCACCTTTACGAATAAAGCTGCCAAAGAAATGGACGAACGTGTCAAGTCCATTTTGAACGAGCAAGCGACCGAAGGTATGATGCTCGGAACCTTTCACTCTATCTGCGCGCGAATCCTGCGGCGTGAGTCGGAGCATTTGCCGGTTGCACAAAACTTCGTCATCTTCGATTCGGACGATCAGCAAAGCCTGACCAAGTCCATCATCCGCGAGATGAATTTAAATGACAAGTTGTATCGCGCCCAAAGTGTGCATGCTTCAATCTCACGCGCTAAGAACGAATTGATCCTGCCGGATGATTACCCGATCAACACCTATCGTGATGAAGTGGTAAAGCGCGTTTACACCGAATATCAAAAACGTCTTGTCGCCAGCAATGCCGTGGACTTTGACGACATACTCGTTTACACCGCGCAGTTGATGGAAAATAACTCAGCCGTGCGCGACAAATACGCCCAGCGTTTTCGCCATGTGCTTGTGGACGAATTTCAAGATACCAATCTTGCGCAGTACGCACTGGTAAAACATCTCGCTTCGCATCATAAAAATATTTTTTGTGTGGGTGATCCCGATCAATCGGTGTATGGCTGGCGCGGCGCGGACTATCGCAACGTGCGCAGACTCGAGCAAGACTTCCCCGACGCGCAGACGATTCTGCTTGAGCAGAACTACCGCTCGCATCAAAACATCCTTGATGTGGCAATGGGCGTGATCGACCGCGCCAGCAACCGCAAAAAGAAACGCCTATTTAGCGACCGCGGCGCTGGCGAAAAAGTTTTCTTCTACGAAGCGCGTGACGATTACGGCGAAGCTTCTTTTGTCGTGGATACCATCGCACAACTCGTTGCTTCTGGTAATTTCGAGCCGAAAGATTGTGCGGTGATGTATCGCACCAACTCCATGTCGCGCTTGCTCGAAGAAGCTTTCTTGCAAGCACGCCTTCCTTATAAGCTCGTCGGCGCACAACGCTTTTATGGACGCCGCGAAGTCAAGGACATGATCGCCTTCCTGCGCCTCGCCCACAACCCCGCCGACGAAGCCGCTCTCGGACGCATCATCAACGTCCCGCCCCGCGGCATCGGTGAGAAGACTCTCACAACATTACATATGGTGGCGCGCCAGAACAACACCAATGCAGGTTCGGTTCTACTCAATCTCGCGCATGGCGCTGAGTCTAATTTTTATAAAGCCTTCACCGGTCGCGCCGCATTGCCGCTTGCAGACTTCGGCGGCATGTTCGCTAACTGGCACGCGCTATCAAAGACTGCCACCGTTGCCGAACTCTTCGACCGCATCGTCATCGACATCAATTACAAAGCCCATATCGTTGAAGATGACTCAGAAGAAAGCCTCGACCGTTGGGAGAACGTGCAAGAGTTGAAACGCCTTGCGCTTGAGTATTCCACTCGCTCGATCGATGAGTTCCTTGAAAACGTCGCACTCATTGCAGACCAAGACACTCTCACCGATGCCAACGCTCCCACCCTGCTCACGCTCCATGCCGCCAAGGGACTTGAATACGGTGCGGTCTTTATCGTCGGTCTCGATGATGGCATCATTCCGCACAGCCGTTCCTTCGACGAGCCCGAACAAATGGAAGAAGAACGCCGCCTTTTTTACGTCGGCATCACACGCGCCAAAGACCGCCTTTATCTCCTGCGTGCTATTCAACGCGGCGGGCGTGGTATGGCGGAAGAAACCTTCCCCTCGCGCTTCATGGATGACATCCCCCATGACTTGCTGGTCGGGCGCACCCGCACGGGACGTTCCATGCGTGGCGCACCCACCGACATCAAGTGGTCGCTTCCGACTCCGACCCAGTCTGCTCCTGTCATCCAAGCC
>JAEURI010000168.1 GCA_016789225.1 Anaerolineales bacterium | reverse complement strand
GCCCACGGTAAAACAAACCCTCCAAGACAAGCATCGGTATGAAAACCAATGTCATGCTGTCGCGCCAGTTCGGACATTTCTTGAATTGGGTCAATCGTTCCGTGTGGAAAAGATGGTGCTGACCCCACGATGACGACCGTGTTACGAGTAATGGCTTTGCGCACGGCGTTCACATCAGCGCACGAGTTTGCATCCACAGGCACTTTCACCAGCTTGATCCCAAAATATTGGCTGGCCTTGTCGAATGCGGCGTGAGCCGTCACCGGAGCGATCATTTCGGGCTTTGTGATGCCCTTCAACTCGCGTGCGCGATCGCGATAGCTTTTCATGGCGAGCATGATACTTTCTGTGCCGCCGGAGGAAAGCGTGCCGCACACATCCTGACCTTCACCGCCGAGCATATTTCCCGTCATGGAGACGATCTCCGCCTCGAACTTGGTTGCGCTTGGCCATACATCCGAGTGCAGGGGATTACTCTGTGAGTTGATCGCGTACACGCGGTTCAGAAAATCAATGTGCGCCTCGTCGCCGTGATACACCGCCCCGGAAACGAATCCATCCTTCCATTGGGATTCCTCCCGGTCGCGCAAGGTTTCCATCTCGTGTAGAATTTCTTCGCGGTCACGCCCTTTAGACGGGATCTTTGCAAAGGTCGGGGAGCTGTCCTTGTATGGCTTCAGTGATTTCTCCAACCCAGCCATCAACTCATCGTATTCCTTATCGATCTTTCCGCGAATGGAGGGAATCTTTTTCATCCGCTTTTCCACCCAGGCCACCATCGGTGCAGGCAGCTTGTCCATGTTGTTCATCAAAAAGTCTTCGATTTTCATTTTTATCCTTCGAGCATGCGGCTAGGCAGCGACCCGATTCAACCGCGCAAACATCTTCTTGTTGTTCTCGTAGATCGCCAGGAACTCGCTGAACAATTCGTCATAGACCTTGCGATGGTCCGGGTTTGGCATGTAGGTCTTTGCCACAGGCACATGTTTGGCAATATCTTCATAGCGGAAAAGTCCCAGGGCCGCCGCAGCCAGCATCGATGCCCCGCGCACATTGACCTCGATGGGGTCCTTCATTTGGCGGATGGGACGGTCCAACACATCGGCATGGATCTGACACCACACATCCGACTTTGCGCCGCCGCCCACCATATTGATCGCTTCGACCCGTCGCCCGTTGAACTGTTCGATGTATTTCAACAACCAGCGCGCGTTATAGGCCACGCCTTCAAAGACCGCCCGAACCATGTGCTCGCGATTGGTGTTCAGTGACAGGTTAAAGAATCCTCCGCGCACATGCGGGTCCTCGATGGGAGTCCGCTCGCCGTACAGCCATGGGGTGAAGAGCAATTTGTGGCTTCCGGCGGGTGCGCGTTCGGCAATCTGGTCGAATATCTTATAGACATTGTCCGGTTTGGTTGGGGTGAGTTCATCCTGGTGAAAGAACAGATTGTCGCGCAGGTATTGGAGGTTCACACCTGCACAGTCCTGTTCGTTTGTGAGCAGGTACCGGCCCGGGATTGCGGAGGGAAGCGCAGCCAGGTTGTGGAACACATCCGTCTTCTTGAACGGCACATGACAGGTCATCCAACCGGAGGTTCCGATATAAAGGTGGGTCTCAAAATCGTTCACCGCCCCCGAACCGACCGCCGCCGAATGGACATCCGGCGAACCCATGACGACCTGTACATCTTCGCGCAACCCCCAATCTTTGGCAATGTCTGGTAATAGATTGCCCAATATCGCGTTGGCGGGTTTCAGGTCGGGTAGTTTCTCGCGCTCGATCCCTGCGATGCGCAGCAGGTCAGGATCGTATTCGATCTTCGAGATGTTCCGGTTATCCGTCACCCAATGCAGGACAATCGAGTTGACCGAGGCGGCGAACTTCCCGGTCAGCAGCAATCCGATATAGTCAATGGGTTCGAGAAATTTATGGGTGTTTTTATATACATCCGGCAATTTATTCTTGAGATATAAAATATGGGCGATGGGGTCCTTGCCTGCCTTGCCGGGGATGCCGCCTGTGCGCGTGATCCATTTCAAGAGCTTGCCAGGGGCATATCCCTCGATGTTGATCAAACCGCCTGCGATCTCATTCACATATGGTGCGCCGCGTGCGTCCATCCAGATGACCGCGTTCGAGACCGCCTTCCCGTTGGCACCAACTGGCACCGTGCCGGACCACTGTCCCGTCGTCCCGATCGCAACGATGTCACCTCTTGCGACCAGATTCCTATCCAACAGTCGTTTTACCGCCATGTCGATCGTATCCCACCATTCCGCAGGAGATTGCTCCGCGCCGCCGTCGGGCAGGAGCATCACACGATTTGCCTGAAATTCACTCCCTATCAATTCTCCACTTAATGAAAACAAAGCCACCTTTGGCCCTGATGTTCCCAGGTCAATGGCAAGAATATATTTGTCTGAAGCCATGCAAGCTCCTCCTCAAAGAATGATGTTCACCTGCCCGGCAAATTTTACCCTGCTTCACCCCACTAGGTATGGAAAACCTTACAGATAAAAACACCCGCCGAGCGATTTAGCGGGTGTTTTCGTATCAAAGGGGATGTGCTTAGGACTGGAGGGCCATTCCGATCTTCCCGGCGAGTTCGGCATCCGATGGCTCGGAAAGGAAGGAACCGTCTTCGAATACGATGGTGGGAATTACGCGCTTTCCATGGTTCATTTGTCTCACAAGGTTTTCGGCGCCCTTATCTGCATCCGTATCGACCCATTGATATGGGATGGAGTTTTCATCCAAAAAGTGCTTGGAACGCCTGCAATCCGGGCACCAGTCTGCGCCATACACAGTGATGATTGGGGTGGGCATTGAATCCTCCAAAGGTTCATGATGTTGTGCTCATATCGTTTGTTGGATCAATTACACCGCAAACCCGCCGCCCTTCCGAGTGACACAGTGCATGAAACTCGCCTGTTATATGTCATGAAACTTGAATGACTCTGATTGTGAGGGCAACCCAAGGTGAATTCCCTTTTAGATCACATTGCTCAGCCATTGCAATTCGTTCTCGCCTTTAGCCTTAAAGCCAGTTGCTATTTTTTCACGAAGCGAAACTCGGTTTTCATCAGTTAGATACATGTTGATGGCAAGGCTGGAGTGCATATTCATCGCTTTTATATAATATAAATTGCTCCTCCGCTAATTTTTGTGGTTTTTGAAAAGCCTAGCGTTAAGAAACCTGGTGAAGGAACTATTTGATTAAGGTCACTCCATTGCGCCGAAAAAGCATACCTAGATTGATAATAATTTATTCTGTCGTCAAACACCTCGATCTTGGTTTTTAGCCCTTCATAAATCAACTCTATCCCTAGAAAACCAAACAAGAATTCGAACGACAATAATGGAACAATATTTTGAGCGATTTCTCCAAATATCAACATGGACAGAAGTATTACCAAACCGATGAGGCAGGCAATGACACCCAGTCCTACAGTGAGAAATTTCCAACGTTTATTGAGAAAATAGACCATTGAAACTTTACCTCCTCTTAATTCACCTAACTCCTCTTCAACAACTCGCGAATCGAGATCGCGGCTGCCGCGCCCTCTCCCACGGCGGAGGCCACCTGCTTCACACTTCCATGCCGCGCATCGCCTGCGGCGAAGATTCCTGGAATATTGGTCTCGAAGGGTAGCGGCTGTTTTTCCATCGCATCGCCTTTATGCACGAGGTCGTGACCGGTAAGGATGAAACCGTACTGATCCATTTGCACATACTCTTTTACAAAATCTGTATTGGGTGTTTGCCCAATGAAGACGAAGGCCGCGGCGGGATGAATTTCGCTTGCTTCGCCCGTCACCTGGTCATGCATCTTGATGGATTTCAGTTTTGAATCCTGTCCTTCGAACGCATCGACAACCGTGTTGTATCTCACAACGATCTTCGAGCTGGGTTCGTTCACTTTATCGATGGCGATCTGGCTGGCGGTGAGCTTATCGCCGCGCACCAGCAGGGTCACCTTCTCGGCGAAAGTCGTCAAATGCAAACCTTCCTCCACTGCCGAGTTCCCGCCGCCAATCACCACGATCTCCTTCGCGCCTTTATAGAATGGGCCGTCACACGTGGCACAGAAATGGATTCCCGCACCAATATAATCGTCCTCGCCGGGAACTTCCAAACGGCGATACGAAGCGCCCGTCGCGAGCAATACAACCCGTGAGTGATAATGTTTTCCGTCCGAGGTATAAACTTCGTGATAGCCTTCCTCCTCTTCCAGCCGTTCAACGTCCACAGCCTGTAAAACTTCCACGCCAAAGCGCCGCGCCTGTTGAGCGATTCGCTCTGAGAATTCCTGCCCGCTGATTCCCTCCGGGAAGCCGGGGAAGTTATCCAACCCGACCGTGATGCCTGCCTGTCCACCCAGCCCCGAGCGTTCGATCAACAAAACATCTGCGCCTTCACGTGCGGCGTAAATGGCCGAGGTCAACCCGGCCGGGCCGCCGCCAATGATGATGAGGTCGTAAAAGGTTTTCTTGGCCTCGGTCTTGAGTCCCAGCTTCTTTGCCAGTTCGGCATTCGACGGTTCGACCAGAAACGAGCCGTCTTCGAAAACGATGGTGGGGATGATGCGCTTGCCGCTGTTCTTTTGCAGGACGAATTCCTCCGCCGCTTTATCCTGCTCAATGTCCACCCATTTAAAGGGAATAAATTGCTCGCCTAAAAATTTCTTTGCTCGTCGGCAGTCCGGGCACCAATACGCGCCGTATACGGTAATATTCGATTCAGTCATCGCATCCTCCGATAAAAATTTGGTCAATGCTCAGTCGCCATCATCATCGGATTCATTACCCGCGTTAAGAAATACGTAATACTTTCGCGCCGCGAATTTTTCCCTGCTTCATTTCGATCAAAGCTTGGTTGGCATCTTCCAACGTATATTCCTGAAACTCAGGCTTGATGCCCGCCTCTGCGGCAATCTGCAAAAATTCACGCACATCTATGCGGGTCACATTTGCCACACTTTTGATCTCCTTTTCCATCCAGAGATGTTTAGGATAATTTAATTGAAGAAGGACATCCTTATCCTTTTCCTCTTTACGGATCGCGTTGACCACCAATCGTCCACCTGCTCTCAGACATTTCAACGCCTCCAGGTCTGGACCCCAAACTGGTGTGGTGTCTATGACCGTATCCGACGCCTCAGGCGGACTCTGATTAATTTCCCCTGCCCAGGCCGCTCCCAACGAAAGAGCGAATTCACGTTCGGCTGGATTTCTGCTAAAGACGAAGATTCGAGAATTGGGAAATTTATACCTTGCCAGTTTCAATACCAAATGATTTGACCCGCCAAAGCCCATCAGCCCAAGCGACTGTCCATCTTGAAGATTGCTCAATCGTAAAGAACGGTAGCCAATCGCACCCGCGCACAGCAACGGAGCCGCCTCCGAATCTGAAAGAGAATCAGGAATTGGATGAACAAAATCTGAGCGGGCTTTCATGTACTCCGCATAGCCGCCGTCGATGTCCCTGCCTGTGGCTTTGAATTCAGCGCAGAGATTTTCCCGACCGCTTTTGCAAAAATCACACTCCCCACATGCGGATGCGATCCACGCCACCCCCACGCGTTGACCTGTATGGAGGCCGATAGCTTGCTGTCGGCTTTCCAGTGGCTTGTCGCTGGACTCCACAGTGCCTACCACCTGATGTCCCAAAATCACCGGCAGCTTTGGCGGCGGAGTCCGCCCTTCGATCTCGTCCAATTCGGTGTGACAGACTCCGCAGCGGGTGACTTTGATCAGCACGTCGCCCGGAGCGAGAATCGGCTCGGGATGTTGAGCCGGCCTCAAAGGAGGGTGAGGCGGAATCATTTCTCCAAGCGATTCGAGCAACATCGCTTTCATTTCGGCAGCAGGGGCAAAGTAAATTCTGCGCGGATCCGTTCTGCCAATTTCACATCATAAGCCATACCGTCTCACCACTCACCAATCACCCCGTCCCGAACTGCCGATCACCCGCATCGCCCAACCCTGGCACGATATAAGCGCGTTCATTGAGATGATCGTCGATGGCTGCCACATAAATATCAATGTCGGGATGAGCCGTCTGCATTGCTTTGATGCCTTCCGGCGCAGCGATGAGGCCGACGTATTTGATCTTCGTCACGCCCCAGCGTTTGAGCACTTCTGCGGTGGCTGTGGCTGAGCCGCCAGTTGCCAGCATCGGGTCAAGGATGAGGCATACCGCCACGCGCGGCTGAATGGGAAGCTTGTTGTAATATTGCACGGGTTTGAGGGTCTTCTCATCACGATACAGACCAATGTGCCAGACTTCGGCAGAGGGCATCAATTCCCAAATGCCTTCCACCATGCCCAGCCCTGCGCGCAGGATGGGCACCAGGCCGATCTTTTCCTGCAACTGTTGGGCGGTCATTTTTTCCAGCGGCGTTTCGATCTCCACCGGAGAGGTGGCAAGGTCTGCTGTGGCTTCGTAGGCCAGCAGACCGGCGATCTCACGCACGAGCTCACGGAATTTCTTGGGCTCTGTATTTTTGTCTCTTAAGCGGGAAAGTTTATGGGCGATCAGTGGGTGCTTGGATTCGTGTACGTTGGACATGGGCATCTCCTGAAGAATTTGATTAATTATAGCCGTGAAGGTGATGTTTGTCCCATGACATTGGGCATGATTTCCACTACACTCACCTCAAGGAGTTAATTCACCATACGCGATTTCGTCGTAGGGGCGACCCGTCAGGGCTTATCCTTATGTCCATCGATAAGAAAGGGTCGCCCTTTGCGAAACGATTCATAAAATATGGTTGGGTCGCCCCTACCACGTAACATTAGGAGTTAACATGAACGGAAACGATTTTATGAGCTGGGTTCTACGTTCGCCATTTCATGGCATGTTGAGCAATGGCATGATGCTCATCACCGTTACGGGACGTAAAACGGGAAAGACCTATACCACCCCTGTGGAGTATTATGAAGAGAACGGATATCTCTGGGTCGTTTCGAGTCGCAATCGAACATGGTGGAAAAATCTGAAGGGTGGAGCAGATGTCGGGTTGGTGTTGAAGCGGAAATCTGTTCAAGGATTTGCCGAAGCCGAGATGGATGAAAAAATTGTCTCCCTGCAACTGGCTTCGTATCTGCGTCATGCACCGATGGCCGCCAAACCCATGGGCATCCGCATGGAAAACAAAATTCCCAATGCCGAAGACCTTGCACGCGCTGCCAAAGATCGGCTGTTTGTTCGTATTAACTTATCGAAATGAGCTGATCAGGAATGGCAGCATTCCCAGTACTGCGCAAAGGATAACCCCGACGATCAGGATGGTAAAACAAGCGGGCAGCAGCCAACGTAGCCATGTCCAATAGGCATAGGCGTTCCAGGCTTTGACCGCAATGGGTTGAGCTTGACGAAGAAGATCGGGCGCTTCTGTCTCCAAACTGGGAGTTGGTCTTGGCTTCGGGGAAATTTTCTCCACCCTGGGCTTGGCCTGGGTGCGCATTTCATCAGGAATGGTCAGGTGCGCGCCGCAATAGGTACAGGCCATGCGGGTTTGACCTGTTTCTGGTTCGTTGGGTGCGCCGCAGGCGCTGCAGGGAAAGGTTTGATCCATGGTTTGTGTTGAGTCTCCAGTATGCTGATTATACATAAGACTTTCGCTTGTCACCCTGAGCGGTAGCGAAGGATGGCAAGCGAAAGCAAGAAGAACAAGTGAAAGTCCTAACATAAAAGCAAACGCGGACAATATCCAGTCCGTGTTTGCTTTTATGCGATCTCTCAAAATGCCTGAAATACTGCAAACAGGATCACTCCCGTAACCAGCAAGATCGTCAACATCACAAAGGCCGTGATACCGCAACTCATCCACAGCGACCACTTGGTAACCGTCTTGGCCGTGTCGGCATAGGTTGACATGACCGGCGCGATATACGAGGCATTATAGGCTGAACTAATATCATATACCTGTGTATTCGCCAGCCCTTCGACAGTGCGCCGCGCATCCGATTCGCTGATGCTGGAGAAGCTCATATATTTCTGAACCGCTTCCTCCTTCTTTCCCTGCTGGGCAAGCTGCACCACCTGTGACCATTGCGCGCCATAACCGAGCATGGAAACCATGTCCATGCCGCTGAAGAGATTTCCCGGAGTGCTGCTTTGCTGGTTGGTATCTGTCTTGCGCAGGCTTTCAGGGATGACGATGGCACTTCCGCAATAGGGGCATTTTGTCGAGCTTGCGTCTGCTGGCGGGTCGATCGGACCTCCGCAGGAAGGACATTTCAATAGTTTCATTGTATGGGTGGACATGGCACAACCTCCAATTAGCAATGAACAAATTATACGCTTGGCCCTTGCAAGTCCCAGCCTTACATTCGTACTATATTATGGGCTCCAGAAGCTCTGCTTTTGGATGGTTGCAAGTAGAACTTGCGAAGCCTGCCTTTTGTTTGCGGTAGAATCGACAAATTCAACCCAGAGGAGATGGATGCCCATGACCGAACAATTTACCTTCGGCGGCGAGATCGTTTGGAGGCCAAACCCGGAAGGCATTGAACACGCCAACCTGACGGCGTTTATGCGTCAGCACGAAGTTGCAGATTTTAACGAGCTGATGAAAAGGTCAACGGACGATGTGGCCTGGTTTACGGATGCGGTCTTGAAATTTTTGGATGTTCAGTTTTACGAGCCGTATTCAAAGGTGGTTGATCTCTCCGGTGGGATTCAATTCCCAAAATGGTGTCTGGGTGGGAGGATGAACATCGTCCATAATTGTGTGGATAAGTACCGGTTGTCAGTAAAGAGTGATCAGTTGGCAGTGGTATTTGAGGGAGAAGAGGGAAACACCCGAAGTTTGACATACCGCGAGTTGTATGAAGAAGTCAACAAGGCGGCGAATGCCTTACGTTCGTTAGGGTTGGGAAAAGGCGATGCCGTGGGCATTTTCATGCCGATGACGCCGGAGATCGTGATCGCGTTATTGGCAATTGCCAAGATCGGGGGAATCATCCTGCCCTTGTTCTCTGGCTATGGGGCGGGTGCCATCGTCTCGCGTATGGTCGACGCGGACGCGAAAGCGCTCTTCGCCGCAGATGGAGCCTTCCGGCGCGGGAAAGCGGTGGAGATGAAATCCATTGCGGATGAGGCGGCGGAGGGGATTCCCACCTTGAAACATATGATCGTGTTGAAGCGGACCGGGCAGGAAATCAAGATGAAAGCAGGAAGAGACCATTGGTGGCACGAGTTGGTCTTCAGACAAAGCAATGAGGCCGAGACCGAAGTGACCAGTGCCGAAGACCCATTGATGATTATTTACACCTCCGGTACGACGGGCAAGCCCAAAGGCGCACTGCACACCCATTGCGGATTCCCGGTCAAAGCGGCGCAGGATATGGCTTTCGGTACGGATGTGCATCGTGGTGATGTCATCTATTGGATGACCGATATGGGTTGGATGATGGGGCCGTGGCAGGTGTTCGGCAGTTTGCTTTTGGGTGCGACAATGTTCCTGTACGATGGCGCGCCGGATTTCCCGGCCCCGAATCGTTTGTGGGAACTGGCAGAAAAGCACAAGATCAACCAGATGGGTGTTTCACCGACTCTCATTCGTTCGTTGATCCCGCATGGGGATGCGTATTTCAAAAAACACGATTTATCTTCGTTGAAGTGCTTTGCATCCACAGGCGAGCCCTGGAATCCGGATCCGTGGATGTGGTTGTTTGACAAAGTCGGTGGGGGGCGAATTCCCATTGTCAATTATTCCGGCGGGACCGAAATCTCCGGCGGCATCGTGATGGGCAATCCGCTCATGCCGCTCAAGCCGTGCGCGTTTTCGGCAGCCTGCCCGGGCATGGATGCGGATGTGGTGGATGAAAACGGCAAGTCCGTGCGGAATGCGGTGGGCGAGCTGGTCATCAAAGCGCCGTGGATCGGTATGACGCGCGGGTTTTGGAAGGATCAAGGCCGCTATCTCGAAACGTACTGGTCGCGTTGGGAGAATGTTTGGGTGCATGGCGATTTCGCTGCCATTGATAACGACGGTTTGTGGTACATCCTGGGCCGTTCGGACGATACGATAAAAATTGCGGGCAAACGGCTCGGGCCGGCCGAGGTGGAGTCGATCCTTGTGCGGCATGAATCGATCGTGGAAGCGGCAGCGATCGGTGTGCCTCACGAGGTCAAGGGGAGTGAACTGGTCCTTTTTGCAGTGACAGGCCCCGGCGTGGAACGAGGCGCGGCTCTTCGTCAGGAATTGCAAGAAATGGTTGTGGCAGAGATGGGCAAGCCGCTCGCGCCGAAAGCCATCCTCTTTGTTTCAGACCTGCCCAAGACGCGCAATGCCAAGGTGATGCGGCGCATGATTCGCGCGGCATATTTGGGGTTAGAGTTGGGCGACACCTCGTCGCTGGTGAACCCGGCAGCAGTGGAGGAGATCAGAAACGCAAAATAGTTTTATGAGTACACAATAAAAGATTCATTGCAGCCCGCCCGTAAAAAACGGGCGGGCGCTTTTTCTTTTATAATACTTGCACTGCTTTTGGGCAGAAAAGGAGTTTGAATGAAAAACGTTCGAAACATGCTCTTTGCGCTGACCCTGTCATTTATCTTTGTGCTGGCGTCCTGTGGGACTCCGACGCCGGAGATCGTGACAGTTGTGGTGACAGCGACAGATTCCCCCGCCACCGAGGCGCCGACGGCAGCTCCCAGCCAGCAACTTGCACCGGTGACGCTTGGAGGTCCGCAAAGCGGCGAGACGATCAAATGGGTGGATGGCAGTACGTTGATATACATCCCTGCGGGTGATTTTTCGATGGGCGAAGGCGCTTCTGCGCACAGTGTCTCACTTGATGCGTATTGGATGCAGCAGACCAAGGTCACGAACCGTATGTACGACCAGTGTGTAAAAGCGGGCGTTTGTTCCCAGCCGACGCAGGAATTAGGCGGACCGGTTTTCACCAACCCGGAATATGCCAGCCATCCGGTTGTGGGTGTGAACTGGGATCAGGCTCAGGCTTATTGTGCTTGGATTCAGGGAAACCTGCCCAGCGAGGCGCAATGGGAAAAAGCCGCACGCGGCTCGAATGCAAATGCCTATCCGTGGGGTAACACCGAGCCTTCTTGCGACCTGTTGAATTTTGCCAATTGTTACGGACGCACTACCAATGTCAATGCGTATGCGGCGGGCAAGAGTCCGTTTGGGCTGTACGACATGGCAGGCAACGTCTTCGAATGGGTCTTCGATTTTTACGATGCGAATTACTACGCCCAATCCCCGGCGGCGAACCCGACCGGCCCGGCCAGCGGTCAATACCGCGGCGTGCGCGGCACGTCCTTTGAATCCGAATTGGAGCAGGCAGCCTCGGCCATTCGCCGCTTTGATGAACCCGGTGACAGCCGCCGCGATACAGGTTTTCGCTGTGCGGTGAATGCTCCTCAGCCGTTTGCACCCTATTGTCAGTTGACGGCGCAGGTTCCTGCTAATCAGGTTTCGCCGTCCACCTCCTGCGAACTTCCGCAAGGCACGGTCACAAATCAATATTGCCAAAATGGGGATGGCTATGGCGTGGCGCAAATCTCCTTTGGAGCCACCTGGGAGGAACGCGGCACGCGCATCCAATGTGAGGAAAGAGTGGAAGGTGGTTTACGCACGTTGGTGTGTCGCGGCCCGCGCGGAATTGAATCGACCAATGAAGTGGTGGTCTGCAACCCGGCCTGTACGAATCAAGCGGATGTGAGCGGTCTGAACCCGGCTTGTGATGCGGGATATACGCTCGACCCTGCTACTGGGGCCTGTTCCTACACCCCGATCCTTGCACAACCCGCGGCAGGCGGCTGCCCGCTCGGCTACGTGACCGTCCAACGCGGCGACCAGCAAGTCTGCGCCGTCGGCCCTGGAGCGGATGGCTCCTGCCCGATCGGCTTGTACTTCGACGACCTGGCCGGGATGTGCGCTCCACCCAATGGTCAGGCCGACGCGCCGTTTGGCATTGATAACCCAACTCTTGCCCAGCAAACCTATGCAGGTTGTGCGGTGGGTTATACATATAACGACGGTTTCCAGTGTTGTCAGCCTGCGGCGGGCGCAGCCTTCCCTGGCTGTGCGCCTGGCTTTACTTTTGATGTCAACTCGCAGGCTTGTGTGCCTGTATATGAAGAAGCCCTGGGCGGCACGGGCTGTGTCACTGTTCGTATCCAAACCTTCAAGTGTTCCGAGGTCGAAGACAAGGTCTGTGCGCCGATTACCACCGAGTCACCTTGTGTGGCGAATACGATGTGTCAGTGGAATGAACCGGCGGATGCTTGTGAGCTGAGGCCAAGCCCATAAAGGATATAGTAAAACAGGCCAGGTCGAATTGATTCGTCCTGGCCTGTTTTGATTTAAGCCGTGCTGCAAAGTTCATTTTGCGAGTCGCAACTTTCAGGTTGCGGTACAAAAATAGTCCCTTGGTAGGGTTGAAAAAATAGAAAATTTGTTCTAAAATATTAGGACAAGCCCATTCAGAAGGAGTATGTCATGTCCAAGCGAAATATTGTCCATGTTGAGATTCCCGCTGCCAATGTCGATGCCGCCGGTCAGTTCTATCAGGAATTATTCGGTTGGAAGATCCAGCCCATGCCTGAGATGAATTACACCATGTTCGAGGCAGGGGATGGGGATGAGTATGGCGGATTTACGGAAGTGTCGCCGGAGAATCCGGTCGGGCAGGTATTGATCTATATTGCCAGCGACGATATTGATGAAGACCTGGAGAGGGTGTCGGAATTGGGCGGTAAAGTGTTGCATGAAAAAGCAGAGATTCCCGGCAATGGCTGGTTCGGCATCTTTCAGGACCCAACCGGGAATGTACTTGCTCTTTATACGGGCATGAAAAAGTAGAGGACCCCATGAGTGAATTATTTCAGACGCTGCATCCCGATGAAGACAAAATGGGAGTGCGGATCGATAAAACAAAATATGATGTGATGCGAAAGACTATCTTGGGCATTGTGCATCGCTGCGGGCGAATAACCTTTAGCGAGCTTGCCGCCCAGGTGAGAGAGCAATTGAATGGCAAATTCGACGGCTCGGTGATGTGGTACTACACCACGGTCAAACTGGACCTGGAGATGCGGGGAGAGATTCGCCGTGTGCCGGGTTCCAGGCGGCAGTTACTCGAAAGCGCGAGGAATTAACTTGAACCAATATTTATATTTTCTCAAGCCCACGCGCCTTGGTATGGTGGCGGAAGGACCGACCCCCGAGGAAGCAGAAACGGTCTCGCGGCATTTTGCATATCTGACCGACCTGACGAATAAAGGTGTGATGATCCTCGTCGGAAGGACACAGAATAATGATGAGTCCACATTTGGTATTGCGATCTTCGAGGCTGAGGATGAACCTGCGGCCCGCGCGATCATGGAGAATGACCCGGCTGTTGCAGGCGGAGTGATGACCGCTGTTTTATATCCCTATAGTGTTGCCTTGATGAGAAAGTGATATATGCCATTGATGTATGCACTGACGGGAAAACTTACCGCCCAAACCGGAAAGCGCGATGTGTTGGTTGATATTCTGTTGCGGGCGTCTACATTGGTCGCCTCGATGCAGGGGTGCAGGGCATATATTGTTCTTGAGGACATCAACAATGCAGACGATGTTTGGGTGTATGAAATGTGGAACGATAAGGAGGCGCACGATGCCTCTTTACGCAGTAAACATGTCCGGGCGCTGATCGCCGAAGCGCTGCCCATCCTTGTTGGTGCGCCAAGCGGAAGCGAATTCCGCGTGGCGGGAGGGCATGGTTCAGCGCAATAATTCTTCTTGACGCATGTATATCCCGGTGGTATGCTTGCGCGCAATGTTCAACCTGTACAATCACAATGACAATACCAATATCACTCGTACCACTTATGTGGTTTCGGGGCATTGGTGGCTGTCAGGTGAACAGGAACAGGTTCGCACCCGCTAGATACACCAAATGCCCCGAAACTTCGGGGCATTTTTCTTAATCAAAAGTCTCTAAAGGTTTCCCTTCTGCGAGGACTTCGCAAAACCTTTAGACATAACAAAGGAGCTCTCATGATTTCCAACACCACCCCCGTTTTCGCTGTGGACGAGAAAAACCTTGTCCCGGTCAGCGACCACCTTAAACAGATGGCAGATATCCCACCCTCTCGTATGTTCCTCATCAACAAGTCGTTGAAGGTATACGTGGAGAAGAATCCTGGCGCGAAGATCTTTGACGCCTCTCAGGGAGATGGAGGCGCTTCACTGCCTGGTACCCCAAAATTTATTTTGGAGCGCGCGCTTCAACTCCAACTGGAGCATGGTACGGCCTACGATATGCCGTTCGGCACCGACGCCTATCGCAAGTCTGTCATTGAGCAATATTGGAAGTTAGACGCCTCATCCGGTTGGGGGCCTGCCAATGTACTCGCTACCACGGGCGGACGTGATGCGCTGGTCAAGGCTTATCAGGCTATGATGGCCCTCGGTCACGGACGCCAGGGCGATCTCATCATGGTCTCACGCGTGCCGTGGATTTCCTACAACTGGGGTCCGTACGGCGTGGGCGCAAATGTGCTCTGGGCTCCCGGCGACCCGGCTCAAGGCTGGGCCTATTCCGAAGAAGCGATCCGCGACAGCGTGAAGTTCGCCGAATCAAAAGGACGCAAGATCGCAGGCATTGTCATCACCAATCCCGATAATCCCACCGGCCTGACCATCGCCGTCGAAAAGCAAGTCTCGCTCGCCAAAGCCGCACTTGAAGCGGGCGTGGCCTTCGTGCTCTTCGACTGGATGTATCACTACGTCACCGACGAATCACCAATGGATTTGAATTCTTTCCTCAAGAATTTCACCGCCGAAGAACGCAAGCGCATCATGTTCCTCGACGGCATCACCAAATCACTGGGTGGGTCGAACATTCGTAACTGTCACCTCATCGCGGACGAGAACGTCATCAAGTTCATCGTCGCGCGCGCCTCGCATGGCGTGATCCCCGCCTTCTATTCATTGGCCGTTGCCATGGCCGCCTACGAAATGGGATTCTCCGAAGCTGCCAAGACCATCATCGAACCGACCAACGCCAGCCGCGTTGCCTTGAAAAAGCTCCTCGCCGATAGCGGACTTCAACACATCCTCGGCAAAGGTTATTACGCCTTCATGAACGTGGGTGAGTTCATCAAAGCCAAAGGCTGGGCCGATACCGAACAACTGGGTCAGTACCTTGCTGAAAACCACGGCGTTGCTGTTGTGCCTGGCGCCTTCTTCTCTCCCTTCGGCGGTGACTGGGTGCGCTTCTCTTATGCCACACCTGTTGAAAGAACGGAAGGCGCGTTCAAGAGGTTGATGGAAGGCTTGAACGCGTTGAAGAAGTAAACTCAAGAAAGAGGAAAGAAGAAAGAGTTCATTTTCTTTCTTCTTTCTGTTCTAAATTAAGCAATTTTCGTACGCAAAACTTTTATCTTAGGACTTACCCATGCCCCAACAATTCGCCGAAAAATATTTGCTTGCGCTTGAAGAATCCATGAAGGAAAAGCCTAAAGGCGGTCTCGCCGGGTTTGAACAGGAATGGAACCTACTCGATGAAGACCTGCGTCCGCTGTTGACGGTGGGCGCGGGACCCAGCCAGCACTCCTTTGTGGATTATCTGCGCGCCGAGTGCATTCCTGTATGGCAGAAGCAATTCAGCCAGCTCGAAGTCTTCCATTGGATGGTCGAATGGGCCACGCGTCCGTACTATACTCCGCGCGGTGCGATCTACGAAGCCCGCTTGATGGAAGCCTCGCTCATGAATGCCTTGCATCGCGCCGGGTTGAGCTTCGGTGAACGTCTGCATTACTGGCATGGCAATCTTCTTTTCCTGACGGATATCGGACATCAGTCCATCCCCGGCAACTGGTCAATCGCCAAACGCCGCTATCTTGAGAAGTGCGTGGACTTATATGGCGACACCCTTGCCACCACCGGTATTCACACCAATATCTCTTTGCCCGACCCGCTCTTCGCCTGGGACTTTATGCACCTCTCTGCCAGCGAGCGCGGCGACAAGCATCTTGATGAGTTCAAGTCCGAGTTTTACATCACCGCTACGCGCCTCCTACGTGCCTTTGCCTCGCTCTTCATTGCCACCAGCGCCTCCACGCCGATGCAGGCCCAAGTCAAGGATGGACGCGCTGCGGTCATCCTGACCGAGTTTGACTCGATTCGCAATCTCACCTTCCCCAATCCGCGCGAAGTGGACTTGCCTGATTTGTACCGCTCGTACGATGATTATCTGCAACTGTCTTATGACCTCGTCCGTCGCGGCGTGCGCTTTGGTAACAACAACTGGACGCCCGTCCGTGCGCGCAGTTTTTCCGAGCCGGTCGAGCGTATTATCTCCACAACGAGCGAACAACTCGAATCTCTTTATGCTCGCGGACTCTTCGCGGCGGGACAATCCACCCCGCCGGAAGAAATGGCACGTCAGGTCGAACGTCAGAACCTGATGGCGCGTATCAACCTGCCGATGGGTCGCGTGGAAATCCGTGTGGACGAAGGCGGTCACAGCCTCGACCTCGACATTGCCAACCTGACCTTCCGCTATTTGCTCATGCTGAAAATTTACGCCGAACCCAAATTTGCGCGCGGCTTCCGCTACGACAGCGAAGACATCACCCGCGCCCGCGCCAACGAAGAACTTGCCGCCAAGTACGGTCTGCGTGCCGAAATTGAAAATCCGCTTACGGGTAAGCCCACCTCTGTGCGTGCCTTCCTGAAATGGACGTTGGGCGAGATCAAGCCACTTGCCGAAGCCTTGAACATGTGGGATGACCTGCACCCGCTGGTTGAAATGTCCGAAGGTGGCCGCAATACTGCCGAGAAAATTCGTGCGCGCCTCAAAATGGAGATTGGCGGCAGTAATGAAGTGCCGGTGTCTTTGCTTAAAGAATTTCTATATGAGCATGAGGCCATGGTCAAAGCGGATGTGGAGCGCGTGTGCGCCGATTACAACTCACTGGGTGTGGATGTTCCGAAGATCGCTGAATATGTTCAACGCGGTCGTGAAGATGCGCGTCAACTTCCCAATGCACCCATTCAGTATCGCGCACGGGCGCAGGCGGTGGTGGAACTATCCTACCCGAACAAAACTGCCGAAATTCTTGACCTTGCCCAACAGTTGATCCACATTCCGTCGGTTACTGCCTGCCCGGATGAACGCCTTGATGAGGTTCATCGCGCTGCTTCGTTGGTGGATGACTATTTGAGGAATGCGGGTTTGGATGTGAAATACTTTGACGGAAAATATCCTGCCATATATGCCACCTTCCCCGGCGCTTCCAAACCGGACCCGATCCTGTTCACAGGTCACTTTGACGTGGTCGAACCCGAACCAGATGACTCCCAATTCAATCCGCGCATTGATGGCGATTACCTGCACGGACGCGGCGCAGCAGATATGAAGACCGTCGTTGCAACCTATCTGGTTTGGATGAAGGATCAAATGAAAACGGGTGGGCCATATCCCAATATCGCCCTGATGCTGGTTGGCAATGAAGAGAACGGCGAAGCCGAAGCCTGGGGCACGCCGCATGTATTGACGGCATTGGGTGAACAGTATGGGCGTCCGTTTATGCCTGCCTTGTTCATTGCGGGTGAACGCACGGGCGAAAAAGGCAATGAACTCTTTGGTGAGATCTGCATCGAGAATCGTGGTGTGATGCGCTTTGATGTCATTGCCCGCGGTGCAAAGGCTCACAGCGGCGTGGCAGGCAGCGGTGACTTGAGCGATAAACTGATCGCCGCCCGCATTGCATTGAATGAACTCTTTGCCAGGCATCTCACCCTCAAAGCGGCAGATGGATGGCAGTCGCAGGCGAAATTCCCATTCATCAGTGTTGGCACGCCGGGTGTGTATAACGTCACTGCAGCGGAGGGGATTCTGGGTGTGGAGATTCGCCCCATCCCGCAGGATGATGTCCTCGCGCTGCGGTCTGCGGTTGAAGCCTATTGCTCTGAAAATGGACTGGAAGTCAGGTTTACTGTCATGGAAAATGGCGTGGCCTGCGACCCGAATAATCCGGCGTTGAAAGCGCTTATCGAAGCGGTGAGGCAGGCCTCGGGCGGGGAGGAGCCGCGCATCGGTAAGAAGTTACCCGGCACCAGTGCCAGATTTGCTCCCGGTGGTCAGGCTGTCGTGTGGGGGCAATCAGGCGTCGGGCCGCATGCGAAGAACGAAGCGCACTTTATACCGAGCATCGAGCCGTATTACAAGTCGTTGAACGAGTTGGCGAAATTGTGGAAGTAAAAACGAGCGGATTAAGTCCGCTTGTTTTTTTTTGACAGACCCCCCATGCTTGTGTATCACTATATGTTACGTTTTGCCAATCCTCTCATGTAATAAATTATGAGATGACCTCAGGTGAGAGCAATTCTGTATGCAGCCAGCCTTCCACGCCTCCGTGGCGGCCCAGCGGATCGAGGGCGACGACCAATGTCCATTCACCCCGCACTTGTTGGATTCGGACCCGGGTGCCTGCAACGAATAACTTGGCTTCATCAATGATTGGGGTCGGCTGCAAATTATTCTTTGTTCGTTTAAAAAAGGCCTGTGTATATTTCGTGACGCGTTGATTGGCAGCTTTGGAACCTCCTTCCTCCCTTCGTTTCATACCGCGCCTGGCCGGGCTGACAGGCACAGAGAGGGAATTTGCACGTATCCAGCCCGTTTTTTGATTTAGAGACGGCGCATCCTTCGACCTGACGACCGTAACCAACGCCAAGTCATCATCACTGCGAATGACCCGCACAACGGAATTGGCAGGCAGATTCATCTCATGCAGGCTTTGCTGGGTGTTTGGAAGCCTGCCGTTGAAATTGGTGTAAACCTCTTTTGTGTCGCGGCTAAGGGTAAAGACCTCGAGTTTGGGCTCTGCTCTGCCGAATAATTCCAGCCTGAACTGGGGCATGGGGAAGAGCGGACCCGGGTCATAACGGTTTCTGAGGTTGACATCATCATGTCCCAGAATTTCTTCGATGCTGGGGTATCTGTCTCTTAATGCCTTGACAATGTTAAGTGCCACCTGCAATTGCGCATCCGGGTATTTTTCCCAACCGGGGAAGCGTGCAGGGTTGTTTGGCGTGAATTGTTTCCAATGTACCGCCTGTTTGACATGCGCATCGGGGATACGAATCTTTCTGCTCATCCAGCCCAGCCTGCCCATGTTGCTTAATAGACCTGCATTATCCAGCTCGATGCCGATACTGTAATTGTTCAGGTTATTCAACCGTTCCCACCAGCTATATCCGCAGTGATGTGCCACGCGGTCGAATGGCAGGAACTGCACCACGCGTCCGTCTCTGCCGATCAGCAGGTGAGTACTCACAAGGGAGGATGGGTCTTTGAAGTGGGAGATGGTGCTTTCCATTTTTGTGCCGGTCGTGAAGTGCATGACAATGTATTTCGGAGTTGGGTTTCTACGTGCAGACTCATAGCCGTTCGGGTGCGGCGTGATCTCCTGAAAGCGCCTGCCTTCTTCATTGGTCAGGTAATGTTTTTCATTCACTTTGTACTCAAAGTCTGTTTTGACGCGAACGGTTCTTTTTGGCACCCAGCCTGTCAGCCATGGGTTTCCAGCCACCTCTGCCAGAACGGAAACCAGATACCAATCGAACCTTTCGCTCATGATCGAAACGGGTGTGCCTGCCGGGATGTTCAAACTTGATATAACGGAGAGAGGATTTTCTGGATGGCCGAGCAGGCTTGTTGCATGTGTTATTTCCTGTGGGATGAACGATCGGTCGGTGATACCAAGCAGCTTTTCACGAAATTGATGAATGGGAAAGGCAGGCCCCGGGTCCGTTCTGGAGGCGACTTCTTCGTATCCGATCACTTCCTGAATGTTGTAGCGCTCTTTTAGCAGTTTTGCCACATTGAACAGCTGGTCGATCTGTGCCTTGGGATAGATGGGCCATTCGCCATAATGTGAATGATTCAGCGAGCTTGCCAGAATATATTGATCGTCATTGAATTTAAGATTTTTGTTGAGGACGGATGCTTTGTTGCGCAATTCCCTAGGATATTGTAATTCTACGGCGATCGACCTGCCGTTGTAACCAAAGGCATGCATGGCCCCAAGATTGAACGGCACCATCTGGACGATTTCTTTTCCATCCCGGCTCAAGATCAGATGCCTGGAACGCCCTTCCAGAAAATTCTTTGGTTTGGATGTGTATTGACTGACGGCCCCTGCCAATGATCCGCTGATGGGTGCATGGATCACCAACACGCGCTCGGCCAATTGCGGTTTTAGACTCGTATTGGGGCTTGATTCAAACCTGTAAAGAACACCATCCCCTTCTTCTATGTCGAGTTTGTGTACTTCGTTGATCTTCATGACGCATTCTCCTTGTTGACCAATGTGAATGGTGGAACAGATCCCTCCTAAATAGCGGCATATTCAATTGTGAAGCTATATAACATTGTATGGGTTTTCTTCAGGAAATCAACACTCATCTTACGCGCCTACAGTGATTCCCTTCCGAAGGATACCGGGACGATGTGAGCGATAGCGACAATGCCAGTGCGGTGAGGGTCTCTGAGGCAAGTGTAGAGGTGAGTTAATAAGAAGAATCTCGTATTCCCTCTAAGAGGCTGAATGTACCCTATTGCACCATCTTCGCCGCCTGAGCGATGACTTCCCCTAAAGTCATTTTTTCTCCAAAACTCCAGGCGGCGCGAAATTCCTCATCAGGTAGCTGGGTACGCAGGGATGCCAGAGTATGATCATACTCGATAGTATCGATCGATAGAAGAAATGCGCGACTTGCCGATTGCGGATGTGCGGCAATAAAGCCCAGAATATGCGCCGCCTGAGTGAAATTTCCCTGCCTGCGCAGGAGTTCGGCATAGCCTGCCAGCGGACTTGTAAGAAGCTCCTGCTGGATTTGCGCTCGATATAATTTCAGGCTTTCAGCGAATAATTGCCGGGCACGTTCATGCTGATTCAAGTGCACAGCCAGATACCCAAGCCGATATGCCGTCCAGGCGATGAAGGCCTGGTCGCCAAGGGCGCGGGATAATGCCAGCGATTCTTCATACAAGGCTTGCGCTTCAAGATATTTCCCCTGCAAACTTAACATGTCTGCCATGTTGTGTGATGAAATGGCGATGCGCAAACGTGCGCCGTCCGTTTTGTGCCACTTTGAAGACTCTGAATGATAGTGATAGGCTGTCTCGTAATCGCCCTGCTTGGCTGCCCAGTAACCCAGATTCATAAAAGCCGTCCCAAGAATGTTGATATCCTGCGTGGTGCGCCCAAGTTCCACGCTTTCATCATGGAGCAATTTTGCCGTTGCGAAATCCTCGCGTGCGGTTTCCAGCGCACGTCCCCAATACGTCAGCGACCAACCCAATATCAAGGGATCGGAAGCGGTGCGTAATAAACTTTCATATTTCTCGAAGAGGGCGCAAACTTTTTCATCCTCGCCGAGCTGCACGAACGAATAGGAGAGCCAGAACAAGGTCTCGCTAAGGAGCCGTTGTTCATGCAACACCTGCCAAAGCGATATGCTTTTTTCCAGCCATGAGCGTGACTCTTCATTATGTCCCAAATTGCCAGAGACCATGCCCGCGGAATTCATTGCCTTCGCGCGGAATTGTTTCGGCACGGCATTTTCGTCCAATGCCAGCACGCGCAGACACCAGGCATGCCCTTCGTTGAGATGATCGCCAAAATACCAGAACCAGCCCAGGGCTCCTGCCATTCGATGCGCACGTTCCGCATTCTGATTGCAGGCGCGTTCAAGCGCGGCACGCAAGTTATCGTGTTCGATTTCGAGCCGCCGCACCCATTCGCCGCGCCGCGCGCTGATCAAAATCGGCTCAGTCCTTTCGGCAAAATTCAAATAGTGATTCAAATGCCTGTCGCGTAATTGGTTTTCCTCGCCCGCTTCCACGAGCTTTTCAAACGCATATTGACGGATCGTCTCCAGCATGGAATAACGTGGGTCACCAGCGTGTTCATCGAAGTTGATAATGGATTTATTTGCAAGACGTTGGAGCAATTCCAAAACCGCTGCGGATTCAAGCCCTGCGCCTCCTGCCTCGATGCAAACCTGCTCTGCCGCTTCGAGAGTCCAGCCACCCGAAAAAGTCGAGAGCCGCCGCAAGAGCAGATGCTCTTCTTTAGTCAGCATGTCGTAACTCCAGTCGATCAACCCGCGCAGAGTCTGGTGGCGCGGCATCGCGGCACGATTTCCCTTTGTCAACAGATTGAAGCGGTCATGGAGGCCCGAGGCGATCTCTTCCACTGACAGTGTCCTCAAGCGTGCTGCCGCCAGTTCAATGGCGAGTGGAATCCCGTCTAGTTGGCGGCAGATTTGAACAATGAGGGATGTCCTATCTCCACTGACCCTGAAGTTGGAATCTGCAAAAGCGGCGCGCTCCATGAACAGACGCACAGCCGGGTAACTCGATAATTGTTCGCTGGGGATCTCAGCCTGGGTCTCGGGCAATTCGAGTGCAGGCATACGGTAGACCAATTCGCCAGCAATATCGAGCGCCTCCCGGCTGCTGGCAAGGATGCGCACATTGGGGCTGGCTCGTAGGACTTTGTCTACAAATTGGGCGACCGGGTCGAGCAAGTGTTCGCAGTTATCGAGGATGATCAATAGCTCCTTGTCGCTTAACCAGGTGCAAAGTGTATCGATCAACGGACGGGATTGTTCCTCATGCACCCCCAACACCGAGGCGACGGTATATAACAAAAGGGTGGAGGCTGAAATGGGAGCCAACTCGATGAACCAGACCCCATCCCCAAACCCGTTGATCGATTCCCGCGCCGCTTGCAGGGTAAGCCGCGTTTTGCCCATTCCGCCGGGCCCAACCAAAGTTAAGAGTCGAGCCGCCCCGATCATCCGCCGCACCTCGGCCAGTTCCGTTTCACGTCCGATAAAACTGGTGAGTGCGGCAGGCAGGTTATTCGGGCTGATCCGTATTTGCCATTGTCTGGCTGCACCGATCTCCTGATAATGGCTGTTGAGTGCCCAACCCATTTCTTGTTTTGCCAGAATGTTCAGTTTCAGTAAATGTTTTAAGAGTCGTTCCACCTGATGGGGCAGGCCGCTTGTTTGCTTTTCGATCCATTCGATGAACTCGTCGGGAGGTTCCCATTGTAATAATATTCGCAGCCAAAGACGCAGCCCATTGATCGAGAGCGGACGCAATTCGATATGTTCAGACACAGCCGACCAGAACGGTGCAGCCACGCGGACACTGTCCGGGTCCGAGGCATAGACCAAACCCAAGACTGGGATGCTGGACTGAGCAAGGAATTGACGCAGGATATCCAATGTTCCCCAGTCGAGGTCGGGCATATCATCTACAATGAGCAAGAGATGTTCCCGCCTGGCCTCGGCAAGGCGCCGTCTCAACGTAGAATCGAACTCCTCCAGGTTGATGCGTTCCGGCGATGCAGCAGTTGATTTGGAGAGAGCCTTTGAAAGGATCCCATACGGCTTACCTTTCAAACGCTGTGAACCATGAAGGGAAAGGATCTCAAACCCCTGGAGCTGTGCATGTTTTTCCACTTCCGTAAGAAAACGGGAACGCCCCGAGCCTGCTTCGCCAACCACGCTTAGGACCCCACGTTGCTCTTCAAGAATGGCCGCCAGAAATTGCTGCGCGGTCTCCAATGCTTCATCGCGTTCGATGATTCGTGAAAGTTCTGTAAAAGGCAGGTCGGCAGGGATGCCTGCCTCTTCGAAGACCACGCGGGCGCGTCCGCGGCGTTTGGCCTCATAATTGCGTGCATCGGCCTTCTCGAACAACGCATTTTCCGCTGCTGTGTCCTCCGGAAAGGTCGCGACTCCCACACTGATGGAAAGGGTAAGCGACCCATCTCCTCCGATCGGGCGCGAACGGATATTTTCCAGCAGGCGATTTGCTAGTTGAGCGGCTTCTGGTTTTGGGGTGTCCGGCAGGATCAATACAAATTCATCGCCCCCATACCGAAAGAACAGGTCTGAATCACGCGTGGTCTCCCGCACGCGCCGTGCTACCTCAATCAACGCTTCATCCCCCCTGGCGTGACCGAAAGCATCATTAATACTCTTAAAATGATCGAGGTCGAAGAATAGCAGGGAACAGGAAGACTGCTCGCGTTGGGCACGTTCCAGGCTGGCGCGCAAATGCTCGTTGAACGATGCGCGTGTATAGGCGCCAGTCAAAGGGTCAAGGACAGATGCATCGCTCACATCAATCTTGCCTGTCCTCAGGTCAAACCAGACGAAAGGTTTTCGTCATTTCATTTCCCCTTGTTTTTCGGCAGAAAATCGAACGGCGGGCGCTGATTAAGCTTGATCAGATTCGCTCCCGATTCCCCGACAAATAATGCAGTCAACGAACCCGTATCACAGCTCAAGCGTTGAAAATGATCGAGCGGCATGCCCAGAAAATGCGCCACTGCCAGCTTGATAGGATCCGCGTGAAAAACCGCCACCACCACATCCTGCGGCTTGTGATGTTTTTTGATCGCGCGTTCCAACACATTGACGATTCGGGTCTGGCACTCCGGGAACGATTCGCCTTCCGGAAAGCGAAAGCGCGACGGCGCATGCAGCACGATCTTCCAAACTTTCATCAGCCGCAGCACCTTCCAGGATTTTCCCTGCCACTTGCCAATGTCCGTGTCCATCAGGTCAGGCTCCTGCTGGATGGTCAGTTTGTGCGACTCGGCGATGGGCGCAACCGTCTCCATCGCTCGCTCCAGTGGACTGCAATACAGCGCCTTGATGGGGACATCCTTCAACGCCTCACCCAACGCCTGAGCCTGCTTCTGTCCCTTTTCATTTAGATGCACGCCGGGAATTCGTCCTGCCATTTTCCCAGTTTTGACATAATCGTTTTCGCCGTGGCGGATTAATAATAAGAGTGGCATGTTTACCTTTCGATTGTGTCGAACATATCTTCAAATATCGGTGTGAGCATTTCCGAACCAAACGACGACATATGGTCGTCGTCACTATAGAGCGGAGTGCCGTCTATGGCAACTCTGCATAAACTATCTATGCAAAGAAACTTCCACGGTTCGATGAGTTGAAAACCATATATTTCCTGAGTTTCCTTCAAAATCTTTAAAGTTGTTTCGTTTCTTGCCAGGAATTCTTCTGTAGTTGGGGCAATGATCGTATTAACATCCCGACCTGTTCTACTGGCAATAAACGTAGCAGAAGGCACATCGTACCCGATTTCGGGGACGGGCGCAATAACGACAACATTCCTACCAGAAGCCTGTAGGCGGGAAATTGTATTTTCAAAGCCAATACGAAAATTCGTTGCATTACTGCCGGAGACTATAGGCTCGATTGGTGTTTTACTGAGAGAAACGTTGCTACCTTCTTCCTGCTTATAGCGTGTTCCTTCCACCCAAAAACTGAAACGCCCTGCCAGAATGACAGTCTGGATATTTGGATTGTCATCTAAATACTCCAACACCATATTGTTGTAGTCTTTACAGGGGATATCGCCGATCTGAGGATTGGGAACCATGCCGATCAACGGCGGGCAACCCCGCGAATATGCAACCATCCCAGATTGTCCATGTTGCATGGCTGCATCGCGGAGGGCCTTACCAAAATTCGGCGTGTGCGAATCTCCCCATAGCAGGAAATCAGGCACATTTCCTCTTTTGCCGATCTCACATGTCAGGAGTTCTTCCATTGCGTCGACTGCATTGGCGTTACAGTCTGTTAATAGCCAGTGATCCGCATTTTTATCCGGCACGACCTGCTGGGAGTTTACCCGTTGTGGGAAACCATCAAATTTATACACAAGACCTGCTGCCGTGGTGAGGGATATCATAGCAAGGGCCGCAAAACTGTACACCTGCTTTGTCGTGATCTTGTCCCGGGCACGAAAGGGCGTTTCAATCAATTTCCATGAAATAGCAGAAATGGCTAAAGTGATCAAAAGGGTAAGCGTCGTTTCGGTGGCTGTCATCGGCCGGATCAGATAGTATCCTGCAAAAATGATCAGCGGCCAGTGCCACAAATAGAGCGAATAGGATATCTTTCCAAGGAATACTAACGGCGTCGAGCCAAGCAGGCGTGCGACCGGTGTATTTTCTGTCGCTCCACTATAAATAAGCAATACTGTTCCGGCTACAGCGGGCAGGGCATGGATGCCAGGGAAGGAAGTATCTTCAGTATAAATAAAGATGGGCCACATGATCAAGGATACCCCGATAAGGCTTAGTATGTTCCTGAAGAAACCATTTTTCACTGGCGGAATTCCACCCAAGGCGAGAAGACTTCCTGCCAATAATTCCCATGCACGCAAATGCGCCATATAAAAGGCTGTCGATGGATTGACGGATACTTGATGCATCGCAAAGCCAAAGGAAATCAACCCCAAAGCAAGTAAAACAGTAGCCAGGAATCTTCTTGCATCCCGCATCAAAACAAACATTACCAACGGGAAAACAATGTAAAACTGTTCCTCCACAGCAAGCGACCAGGTATGCAAGAGCGGCTTAAGCCGTGACGGTGCGTCGAAATACCCCGCCTCCTTCCAAAAATTGAAATTGGAACTGAATAGCATGGTCGCGATCAAGCTTTTGCCGAATGCCTTGAACTTTTCCGCATCGAACAGAATGGTGCAGACCACAAGCGTAAAAACGGCCATCCCGGTCAGCGCAGGCAGGATGCGCCGAATTCTGCGCTCATAGAATCTAATAATGTTGAATGTTCCGTTTTGAAATTCACGATAAATGATGGTTGTGATCAAAAAGCCGGAGATCACAAAAAATATATCCACCCCTACGTATCCCCCAGAGAAATACAAAATGCCGGCATGGTTCAATACAACTGCAATTACTGCAATCGCTCTCAATCCATCAATATCGTCTCTATAGGTTAATGACATGAATTGGCCCCGATCATGGTAGGTAAAAATTATCCTTTCCTATCGAATGAGACTTTATTCAAGTTAAAAATTGCTACTGGTTCTTGGCAGCCAGACGCATAACATCCAGGTATGGAACTTCCTCACCATAATATTCGCACAAAGATTCCCAAACGGGTAAATTAGGCAATGCTTCAGGATGGCGACGCGCTACTTCTTGAAAAGCCTCGAATAATCCCAACCCTTCGATCTCTTTTAATGCAATCACACAGAACGCTGTTGCGCGATTGATGCCTGCCCCACACGAGATCAGGATGTTATGCCCCTGCCCGGCATGCGTATGAATAAATAGAATCCCTTTCTCGATCATTTCAACACGAATGGGATCCATGTCTTCGACGTGAAGGAAAAGAGACTCAATACCGGGTTGTTCCACCGATTCGGCGAGTTGAAGCATGGCTCGAATGGATTTTCGGTCGAGAAGTTCTTTGTACACGGTATCTCGATACCCGCCGATGAACAGCCAGGGTCGAATTTCATCCATATTATTTGATCTTCCTTTTCATTTCGACGATCTGTTCCTCGGTGAGGTCCGGCAGATGTTCCACCCGCTCGATATTCAATGCCTTGCGCTGGGCTTCACGCCACATCTCCAACCTCATCTTGACTTGTGACTCATAGCCTTCTTCTGAAGGCGAATAGAAATAGGTGCCAAGCAGGCGTTTGGGCAAATATTGCTGTGGTGTGTAATGTCCCTCGAAATCATGCGGGTACACATAATCCTTGCCATGTCCCATTGCGGCTGCGTCGCGGTTTCCGTCCATCAGGTGGCGCGGCACAGAGACCTGCCCCTCTTCTTCGATCTTTTTCATCGCCTTGAAGTACGCTCCTGCCGTGTTGGACTTGGGCGCAGTGGAAAGATAAAGAGTCGCCTCAACGAGAGGATAGATTCCCTCAGGCAGGCCGATGAACTCAAACGCCTGCATCGCGGAAGATGCAACGACGAGACCCATCGGGTCTGCCAGGCCAATATCCTCCCCGGCAAGAATGATCAGACGGCGAATGATGAACTTGGGGTCCTCTCCGGCGTAGATCATCTTTGCAAGCCAGTACAGGGCTGCGTCCGGGTCGGAGCCGCGCACAGATTTGATAAAGGCTGAGATGGTATCGTAGTGCGCGTCGCCATCCTTATCGTATAGAACTGCACGTCGTTGGATCGATTCCTGAGCCACATCCAGCGTAATGTGAATGACGCCATCCTGGTCCGGCGTTGTGGACTCGACGGCAAGCTCGATGGCGTTCAGTGCATTGCGTGCATCACCGCTGGCCACTTCGATCAGGTGGGCGCGGGCATCGGCATCGAAGCGGATGTTCTTGTTCCCGAAGCCGCGTTCCCTGTCTGTCAGGGCGCGGTCGAGCAGGATGCCGGTTTCTTCCTTGTTCAGATTGCGCAATTGAAACACGCGTGAGCGCGAGATCAATGCTTTAATAACTTCAAAGTAGGGGTTTTCCGTTGTTGCGCCAATGAGCGTGAACGTCCCGTTTTCAACGTGTGGCAGCAGGGCATCCTGTTGAGCCTTGTTCCAGCGATGGACCTCATCGACGAAAAGAATGGTGCGTTCGTTATGAAGTCTGCGCCTTTCAAGCGCTTCATCAATGGCCACACGCAAGTCCGCCTTGCCTGCCAGGATGGCGGAGATGGTAACAAAATGACTCTTGGTGGTGTTGGCAATGACCTGTGCCAATGTAGTCTTGCCCGTTCCAGGCGGCCCCCATAGGATGATGGACGAAAACAACCGATCTGCTTCGATGGCACGCCGCAGAAGCTTGCCCTCTCCAATAATATGCTCCTGACCAATGTATTCCTCCAGCACACGTGGACGCATTCGCGCGGCGAGCGGCGCTTCACTTTTCATTCGTTCCTGCATGGCATGGTCAAAGAGATCGGACATGGAAGTGATTATAGCAGTCGTTGAGCGAAGGGTATGGAAGTTAGAAAGAAGCGATGGCACTATCTACATTATCAAACATTTCGATGTAGATCTCAAAACCACCAAGGCGGAACACTTCTGCGATATTCGAGGAAAGATTGGCAACCTTGACATATGGAGATTTATAAGCGCCCGTACTCATCTTTTTACGCAGTTCATCGTCGCTGACATCTTTGTGGATCATGCGAAGCTTGTTGAATGTATTGTGGATCACGCGCAACCCTGCGCTGCTGAGATGCGGGACTTTGGCTAGGTTGAAGAGGATATGGAGCGCACCGCCTGCGATCAATTCATCGACCCGGGCCTGAAAGAGGTGAAAATTGGAAGAGTCGATGTCGCCGCTCATATGCATGATGGTGACCGGTACGCGTGCGTTCTCGGTGGTAACTTTAATATCGAGCATAAAAGGATTCCTTTATCCGTTTGGAGTTTCTTGCTGGTTTTGTCTGTGCGATTGCGAGATATAACCCGATTATGCCGGGCGGAAGGAGAGACGGTCGAGGGTGGCAGGAAGCTCGGTCAGTTTGCGCAGGCTAAAGTCCGGTTTGATGCGTTGCATGTCTTCATCTGTGAATTGAGCGCGGCGTGTGAGCCAGATGGCCGTCATCCCAAGCTGCTTTGCACCGAGAATATCCGCATCCAGGCTGTCGCCGATCATGGCCGCTTCATCGGGAGTTGTATTCCATTGTGCAAGCGCGATCTCGAACGCACGCGGATGCGGCTTGCGGTAAAAACATGCCGCAGAGGTTAGCACAAAGTCGAAATAGGAGCGAACGCCAAAAGATTCGATCAGGTCCTGCACATCCTTGTCGTCGCCTGCATTCGAAAATATCCCAAGTTTGTATTGGTCGGATTTCAATTGTTCGAGTGTTTCCATGCAATCGGATTCGAGCTGCCAGTTGCTTTGTGTGACCGAGTACAGCGCATCCAACGCGGACCGGAGAACTGATTCGGGAACCTCGGCATGACCCAACTCCTTGAGCAGTTCTCGCAGAACGAGGTGATAAGTGGTTTCGTAAAAGTCCTTGTCGCGCTGTTGATAATACTCGTCCAGGCGCGTGCGGAAGGTGTTTGCATCAAGGTTAATGCCGTGACCCTTAAGGGAATTCACGAGCGCTTGATCACTCTGTTCGTAAATGAGGGACCAGTCTGCACGGGCATGCATGAGTGTTCCGCCAAGGTCGAAGATCAGGTAACGAATTTTGGAAGGCATGGTCGTGTACTTTGTTCAAGGGCTAGGGGTGATTGTTTCCAGACGGGCCGGGCCGGTTGGAGAGGCCGCTGGCACCATACTGAGACATGTAAAACAGGGAGAGAAAGGCGATGGCCATGACAAGATAACTCGCCGAGTAAAAGAACAGGTCGAGCAGGTCGAGAGGAGGTTGAAGCACTTCAGGCAAATAGTTGTACCCGCCGAGCCAGTAGAAGACATTGATGCTGTCGGAAAGTGCGAACAGAATGAGCCCCCACCATGGACGGATCCAATGACCGCGCCCAAAGAGATAAGCCAGGTAAAGCGCACCCAGGCCGTTCATCACATCGAATACGGGGTAGAGAAAGGTAATGAACAACATAAACCAGCCATAGCCGAAACCGATTTCGGTTTGGATCGCAGCATTTGCCAGCAGGGCAGCCGCCGTTAACGCCAGCAGGAAAAGTGCAAGGTAATAGCGGGTACCGCGTTTGTTGTTTCTTCCGAAGATCAATCTGTATTGATAGTACAGTGCGAGCCCGATGAAGGCATACCCAACCAGCCAGCACAGGTCTGTTATCATCAGGTCCGGGTATTCTGCGTACCAATAGATAAGGTCATAAATAATGCCGCTGACCTCGCCTGCCACCCAAAACCACAAACCCAGCGCAAACATCGACCAGACCCGGTGCGGAGGTTCGTCCGAATGGAATTGCGATCTGAATTTTGTAGCCAGGCCAGCTGCGGCCACCGCTGCAAATAGAATCAGACCGTCGAGTACCTTGTCTGTCCAAAAATCGCCGAACGGTTGAAAATGATACAACAGCAATGAGAGGACGATCAGCATGAAGGAGCCGATGATGCCTGATCGGATGGATACCCGTGGCGATATTCGTGGAAGCGGGGAACTTGTCTGGTTCATCTTATCCTTACAGGGTGAATGCAGCCGGGATCAGCCGCTGGGCGCCGAGGGCATTCCTTTCTTCGGTGGGGAGCAGTTCGAAGGATTCATTCAAAATGCGTTGGGTGATGTTACTGCCGATAAAGAAATTCAATTGATTGCCAATTCCCATAAATACCTCCCGGTAGGCCTGGGCAGCCTCCTGGGTGTTCCCAAAGAAGTGCTCGTCGTGCAGGGCATCGTCCTTGAGGGCGATATTCCAATTCCACGGCTCGATGGCATGATTGAGCTCGCGCTCGATGGTGTGCAGCATGCGCCTTCCGATCATTTCCTGGCAGCGCACCAGCAGATGGTCGGCCCAGGCTGTGATGCCCTTGCGCAGCATGAGGCATTGATACGCCTGTGAATCATGGCCTAATTCAAGCAGTGTGGCTTCAATTGGGAATTGTGCTTGGATAATAGGGTCTTTGGAAAAACCGGCCGATGTTTGGAACACGATTTCATCTGACTGCAAAGAGCCGAGTTTAAAGAGCAACAATCCGTGAGAGTCTTCGTGCTGTATTTCCAGAAGACCGTTCCATCTTCTTGCACGCAGGTGTACGAGAAGGGCATCCCAATGAGTTTTGTCAGGGATCGAATTTTTCTCTGCACTGTGCGACTCGAGCGCAAGCCAGGTCAGCCGAGCCGCAGTATCTTCGAGTATCACGGCATGTGTGCGGGTCAGGGCGGGAGCTGAACTTGAAGGTTGACCTGGCAGGTCATAGGTCTTCAACAGGGCTCCGCTTGAGATCAATTGGATGGAATGCAAGCCCGCATTATCGATCTTCTCGATGACTCCGCTTGATTTTTGCGTTCGAAACCGAGCCTCAACCTCATGGAAGGAAGTGGATTCGGGGAAGTGATTTGCTGTTGCGAAGAAACGCCACATTTGGGTATGTTGGTATGAAGAAATGAGCCTGGTCTAAAATTCCATGGAGCGGGCGCCAGCTGATATATCCTGATGCCCGCTCATTATAAATGAGAGAAGCGTTTCCTACTGCACGTAAAAGGTGCCGCGTTGAACAAGAATATTATCAGCGTAAAACTCCACGGTGTATTCTCCCGAGGCCAGAATGAAAACATCGTCGAATTGGTACCCAAAGGTCTGATACCAGGTGTTCCCGGAGCTGATGTCAAAGTATGATACGACGCGCAAAGATTGGTCCTCGTACCCATTTCGGAAGACCTTCCAGATCAACTGGCTGGGAGCCGGACCCGAGTAGACATATTCCACCGAGAAGCCCTTTTCTCCATAGGGGATGACCGAATTGGCGGCTGGCTCGAAGCTGATGATAAAGCCCTCGGCATCCTTTTCTGTGATCTGGCCGATGACAAACGAACTGACCTGCATTGTCTCCTGCGCCACCGGTAACTGCCCGGTATATTCCAGGGCCACGGTGGCCTCCTTGATCCGTTTCATTTGATCGAAGGCAAACGTGCGGATGGTGTTATGGTCACCGGCGATGAGGTTGGCTGTCGGCGCCTGCGTCCATTCCCTTGGGTTGTTATCCAATTGGGCGATCAGGTTTTCAAGGTCGAGCGCGCCGGCATCCATGTAATACCAGAGCGAGGCGGATGGTTCCATACCATTCTGACGCGCAATGGCGACTTGATTCAGCGCTTCCTGAATGAGCATGTCGTATTGCACCTGGGAATTTGTAAGGTCGCCTGCCGCAAGGTAACTGATGGCCTGGTTCATTCTCATGCCAATGACTTCCGGGTGTTCTGCAAGGATGCGTTCATTGGTCTCGAAGGCCTTGGCGTAATTCCCCGATAGGTAATACGCCCAGCCAAGATTCCAGTTCACACTGGTATCGTTGAGTCCCTGATTCCGGGCCTCCTCCATTTCGGAGATGGCGGTGGCAAGGTCGCCCAGTTCATAGTAGGAGAGGCCGCGCTCGTAATACGCCTTTGCATAATACTCATTTTCCGCAATGGCGTCGGTAAATTTGTCGATGGCTTCTTCGTACCTGCCCTGGTATTCGAGCCCCACGCCTTCTGCATAGGATCGAATGGCTGCCTCGTTCACTTCGGGACGAACAAGAAGTTCAAGCATCGACCATCCCAGCCAAAGCACGCACAACCCAACGATGCCTGACCCCAGCACAATGAATAACCAGCGGACCTGTCCCTTTAATGCCATGGACAGACCATACAGCGATAGGGCCACGGTCAGCAGGGTGATCTGGACGATCAGCGCATCGGCAGTTGAATCTGTGAAGTTGCCCAGTTCGGCCTCGGCCAGATAGGTTTCTGAAAGTCGGGTGGACTCTATCAGATAGGATTCCGCTTCATATTTGGAATACTCAGGCCACCCGACAGCCGGATCGAAATATTGCGGCCCGAGCATGCTGCTGAGGGCAACGATCCGTTCCTGCAATTTTCGGTAACGGTCGGCGCTCTTGGTATCACCGTTTTGTTCGGCGGCGGTGATCTGCCAGCTTAATTCCTCCCAGGTTTGGAAAGCGCCCTGCCATTCATAGCTGTATTGAATAACACCGTTGACCTCGCGTTTGGTCGCTTCGATGGAATATTGCTGGGCGCGGCGGCGCGCCTGATCGGAAATGTTCGCAGCGTAATTTTGGAAATAGGCGGTGATGGCAACCCAGATCGCCACGGAGGCGATCATGATAGTGACCATGCTTTCAAAGCGTTGTTCGCTCTTTGTTTCCCGGCTCATATCACGTACCTCCCAATGATGATCCCGACGACCCCGGCCAGACCGACAAGAATGCCCAACCCGGCCCAAAGGTATTTGATATTCTTTTCAGTAGTCTGTGCCAGCGTGAAGAACCAAAAGGCTATGGCTAGCAGGATCATGTCTGCGGTGAGGTAGGCAGAGCGTTTGCGGAAATGGTCCGAGTCTTCAAAATAAGGATTGGCATCAATGTCTTCGTTCTGGGCATCCTGTGCCAGGGCCTCCTGCAATTCACGTTCCAGGTCATACTGCCCATCTGCATTGATGTAGCGTGGGCTAAAGAACACGGCGCTGATGCCGCTTGCCAGGCCCCAGGCTTCGCGTTGGAGCGCTCCGTTGCGTATGTTGGTTTCGGAGTTTACATCTTCCGTCGGGTCGTACATCAGATTGCCGAGTTCGTTATAGCGGATGTAGGTGGTAAAGGCACGATAGTGCTCATAGGCATTGATGTAGTTGATGATCTCCGCCTTCTGTCCGCGAATGGAAGCATCCAACCCTGCGAAGTCGGCATCTCCAGCGGAAGAGACTGCTCCCGATGCAAGACAGGCCGCTGTTGCACCGAATACAGTCACAATGGCTGTTAGCACGGCCATCCATGATTTGAAATTATTTTTATCCATAAACTCTTCTCCTTTGGCTGAAAAGAAGTTGGTTATTATCCGGCTGCTTTTAAGTATATACCGGTTGGGTCCAACTCTTCGTGCAATATCCTCAATTCCTTTCTTGTGACCGGTTCTGTGACTCGCAAAGCGGATGCAGTTTTCAGGCTCCAACCGGTATTGACCTGCGCTTCCTCCGCCGTTTTGCCTGGGTGCAGCGCCGTGAGGATCATCTCGCCGGTTTCATCCGGTTCCATGATACCGATATCGGTTACAACGGCCAACATGCCGCCGCCACGCAATCCACGTTCGGCCCGTGCCTTTCCGCCGCTGATAAAACCAGCCGAGGTCATGAATTCCACTTTTTCGGGGAAGCGGCGTTTTTGATGGGGGGTCATAATGTAACAGCGATTCGCCCAGGCCGCGATCTCTTGCGAACCGCCCGAACCAGGCAGGCGAACCTTTGGCTGCGCGTAGTCACCAATTGTGGTGGCGTTGATATTTCCATACTTATCAATTTGCGCGCCGCCCATGAAGCCGACATCCACATTGCCGCGTTGGAGGTAGTTCGCAAAAATATCGTACATGCTCACCACCGAGAGCGAGCCGCTGACCAGGGTGGGGTCGCCGATGGAGAGGGGCAGGCGTTCAGGCTCCGCGCCAATGACACCCGCCTCATAGATCATGACAAGATTGGGAGCGTGGGTGCGTTTGGCGAGGTTGCAAGCCAGGTTGGGCTGGCCGACGCCGACGAAGACCACATCACCATCGCGCAACAGACGCGAGGCGTTGATGATCATCAGTTCGGCGGAGGAATATTTGAGTTCGGGCATGAGGTCTCCTGGGAGACCTGACAGGTCTTCACGAAGAGTGGGAAGACCTGTCAGGTCTGATGAAGTTTTCTATGATCTCTGCCACTTCCTGCGGATATTCGAGGGGCAGGATATGCGTGGCATGTTGCATGGTGTGAACACTGATATTTTTGTTCTTTTTGGTCACGAGTTTGGCGGCATTTTCCATGAAAGTATCGGTCTCTGCGCCGCGGATGATGAGGGTGGGAATGTGTAGCTTGGGCAATTCACGCCACAGGTCAAAGTCTCGCAAGCCAGTGAGATAGATATGTGCTTCCCATTCGGGGGAATAGACCAGCTCATAGCTGCCATCCTCTTTTTTACGCGTGATACCTTGGATGTAGGTTTTCAAATGGTCATCGGTTAGATAACGAAACACAGGGCGGGTGCGGTAACTGCGAAAGACGGTATTGAGGTCTGTAAAGGTGCTCCGGCGGCGTTTGGCTCCGCGGATGAGCGGGTGGACCTGTTCGCCGAGACCAATGGCACGCATGAAATTCCACATTGCTGTAAAGGATGGAACGAAGAGTACCGGGTCGAGCAGGACGAGGGCGCGGAATTTCTGCGGGTCACGCAGGGCGGCGCGCAGGGTGACGATGCCTCCGATGGAATGCCCTACTCCGATCACGGGAGCAGGCCCGAGGTCCGAAAGGAAGCGCAGCAGGTCATCGGAGAAGGGATGCCAATCCTGCAATCCATCGCGCGTGGTTCCATCCCATAACGGGCGCAGTTTCATCCCGAAGAGACGATGATTTTTTTGTAAAAGTTCCAACAGAGGCGTATAACATTCAGGCGGATAGCCGTTGGCATGAAGAAAGTGCATCGGCGAGCCATCGCCGCCAAGATCGAAGTGTGGGATCATTTTCACTTATCTACTTTTTTTATTTGTTTACTTAACTCAAATTGCTACCTTCCTATCGTGTCACCCTGAGCGACAGCGACACTGGCGCCGCGCACCAGTGCGGTGAGGGTCTCTGGGATTGGCGTAGAGATGCTTCACTATACTCAGCATGACACTGCATAGGGTGAGTTACTTAATACTTCCCGTAATTGATCTTCTCACTATACTTCGCCTTGACCTTCAGCCGTTTATGGGCCTTCTCGCCGACCTTTTTCCAATAGGCATCCCGGTCTTTCACGCCGTAGACCCATTCATCGAGATATTGCTTTGTGAGTTCAGGCGACTCGCTGATCTTATCCCAGGCGAGATAAAACTCATTGTCGCGGTCGTAATAGCCCTGCGCGTAGGATGGATGACAGGCGAAGGGCACATGACAGACGGCGCTGACGACGATGCCGGGGATCATGGTGCGGTTCGGGTCGGACCTGATAACGGCTTCATCCACGATTTCTTCTGCGGTGAGGATGACTTTTTTCGAAGCGAAGGCAGCTTCCTTTTGTTCACCGATGATGCCCCACAAATGGGCGTTGCCGTTTTTATCCGCGCGCTGTACATGCACAATAGCGACATCGGGATTCAATGCAGGCACAACGATGACATCCTTGCCGCCGTAGGGGTCGGGGATGCGCTTGATGAGCGGATTGACGCGTTCGAGGTCCTCGGCCCCGGTCTGGTTCATCGGTAAAAATGGCAGGCCCGAAGCGCCCGCCTGTAAACGCGTGATCATGCCGAAGTGCGAGTATTCCTCCCATTCCAATTCACCGCGTTCGATGGCCCCGCGCACGATGCGCAGCGAGCCGACGCCGGGATTGCCCATATACGAGAAGATGACTTTCTTTGCACAGCCTGCCGCCACCATCTGGTCATAGATGAGGTCGGGCGTGGCGCGAGCCAGGGTGAGGTTCTTCTTGCCCTGACGAATGATCTCATGCCCCGCTGCAAAGGGAATCAAATGGGTGAACCCCGCTGCGTAGACGATATCCCCGTCGTTCACAAATTCTGCAATTGCTTTTTTGAGTGGAATCAGTTTAGACATGTGAAACTATTTTTTATCCTTTTTATTATCCTTACCTTTGGGGGCTTCCTTGGCAGCGCCTCCTCCTCCGCCTCCACCCCCGCCGCGGCCTGCTCTCAGTTTTTGCCAGAAACTCTTGAAGCCTGTGAAGCGACCGGATGACGGCGGGGGAGTCTTATTGCGCCGAAAATAGAACCCGATGGCCATCAACAGCATGCCCAGGAAGAAGTAATCGAAATCCACCTTGTTTGCCACATCGGACATGACAAAGAGCAGGAACAGCCCGGCGCCAATGACGACGAAAAACGTTCCCATGCGTACTTCGATCGGGTCTTCTGTGTCCATACTGCGTATTTTACCGCATTGGTATCTTGTTGTTTTGAGAGGGGGAGGGCCTAGGAGTACCACGACCGCCATTCATGGGTGACCCGCTCCAGCGCGGAAAGATATTGCGCCAGATCGAAGGTGAATGGACCCAACCCGGAATAGTCGAGCGGTTTCCAGCCTTCGCTCAGCGCCTCTTCCTCGCTCACAAAGGGACTGTAGGTCTTTCCGCTGAGCCAGGGACTGTTCAGGCCGCTCCAGGTGACGGTTTGTTCATCGAAGATCATATCTGCGGTGATGCTGTCACAAAGTTCGATGGTGCAGGTACAGGTCAGAAGGACGCTTCTGGCGTATATTTTCCTGCCCAACATTTCGTTGCGGAATTGCCCAAAGCGTGGCACTTCAAAACCGATGTAACTGGAACGGGTCTTGATATCCCCATCCCAATCCTTTTTTTCGATCTTTGTGACCAGGTCGATCAAATTGCTGTTGTTGATGTAAATATTGATCACGGGAAAACGATAACCGCCCTCTTCATCCACGTACTGCTCGATGACGAACTTGATGATATCCATTTCAGAATCTCCTTTTTGGCGCAATGGGATTTGACCAATACAAAGACATCCTGTGCCCAGGCTTGTTCTATGTAAGGGTTGTGCACCAATAGGGGATGGGGAAATGGAGTTAGGTCATTTTGATTCTAAGTAAACTCATTGTACTACCGATAGATTTATTTACTAGAATACCCCCCGACCCAGCCAATGATGGCGATGCCTAGCCCAACACCGATCATGATCATTACGCTCTTGAAATCCCATCGAGAGACTCCAAAGTACAAGGCAAAGCCAATAACTCCTGCAATACCTGCGAATGCACTGATGCCACAACCGATACCTGAATTCGAGTTGGAATTATCAGAAGTTGATGCTCGCTGCATGGGCTGGGCTGCATCTTGAATTGCTTGCGCGTTTTGTTCAGCAATGCGGGTTCTTTCATGGGCATTCAATAGATCGTCCCTGCGTGCCAAGTCTCGGCTCCTGCGGGACTGGCGATACATTTCTTCAATAAGAGTTGATGCTTGTTGAGGATCTTGTAAGTTTTGGTTTAATCGACCCAACAAGGCTTCATTCTGTGCGGTTAATTCTTGTATTTCGCTTGCAATGCGTCGACGTTCTGCTCGTACTTGTTCCAGGCTCATGGAGCTGATATTCATGGCAGGCGGCGTTGTTTGTCTTGAAATGGTCGTCCGAGGGGCGGTGGTGGGTGGGGGCGTTGTTCGTTGTTGGGCTGTACGGGTTTCTACTGGACGGGATGTTGTTCTGATTGGAGTAGCTGGTTGAGAAGATCGACTGCTTGCAGGGATTTGCACAGGCACAATTCTGCCAGCGGTTTGTGCTCCTGCTTCTACGCGCCGCGTCCCCCCAGAAGGAGTATGTAAACGTATTATGCCCTGACAGGCATGGCATGTATGCCATTCTTCTTCGAGCTGGAATGAAACTGGAGCGTTGCAATAGGGGCAGTTGTGCATGATATACCTCACCGATGTAGGGTTTTGTGATTTATTTTAGTACTTCATTGTCATCTCCGGCAATGACATTTCCGCTGACATCACCACCAATGTAGATATTATTTATGATATTTCCGCCAACCTGATGTCTCTCCGCCTCGCTGACCACGCCGCTGAGTAACTTGCGCACATTGACCTTGACTAGCCGATTCCCATTTTTCACGGGATGTTCTTCAAAGCCGTCACGTTCGAGTTGAAGGAGGTAGTCGTAATCTAGTGGCTCGGCTTCGGGCGCTTCTGGAATTGGCACGCGCTTCTGCGCATCTAACCCCTTGATGGATCCATGTATTTCATCTAACTGAAACCTTATCGCAGATAGGGCATCCCGCCTTGTGTGTTCAAGCCCATCAATGGCGATGGTGATCTTCCGATCTTCAATATCCGCCTTGACCAGCGCTTT
>JAEURI010000142.1 GCA_016789225.1 Anaerolineales bacterium | reverse complement strand
GATACCCTGCGCGACATCTTCGACCCGAGGCAATACAAATGAGCGATCTATTATCGGTCAATCGTTTGTCCATCGAGTTCAAGACCTCGCGCGGGCTTCACAAGGCTCTGAACGATGTCAGCTTTTCGGTGCGGCGCGGCGAGGTCTTCGGCATTGTGGGCGAGACCGGTTGCGGCAAGACCATCACCGGCTTGTCCATTTTGCGGCTGCTGCCCAGGTCGGCAACCATACGCGGAGAGATCCAGTTCGAGGGTAGGAATCTGCTCGAGTTGACAGAGGCAGATATGAACGTCGTCAGAGGCGGGCGCATTTCCATGATCTTTCAGGACCCGACTTCATCGCTCAATCCTGTATTCACTATCGGCGAACAGATCACGCGCGTCGTCCGCCAGCATTTGAAGCTCGATGCCAGGTCTGCTCAAAGCCAGGCAAAAGAGACGTTGGATGCGGTTGGCCTGCCGGATGTGAAGCGAGTGATGGCTTCGTATCCGCATCAACTTTCCGGCGGGCAGCAGCAGCGGGTGATGATCGCCATGGCGCTGGCTTGCCGCCCAGCGTTGTTGATCGCGGATGAACCGACTACGGCCCTGGACGTGACCATTCAGGCGCAGATATTGAATCTGTTACGCGACCTGCAAAAGAAATTTGACCTGTCCATTATTTTGATCACGCATAACCTTGGCGTGGTGGCGCAGACCTGTGACCGTATGGCGGTTTTGTATGCGGGAAGTGTGGCCGAAATTTCGCCGACCTCTTTTGTGTACCAAAAGCCGCATCACCCATACAGCCAGGGATTGTTGAATGCGATTCCGCGACCCGGTTCGCGCGGGCAGAGTATGGCCGCCATTCCGGGTACGGTTCCCTCAAACCCTGGCGAGGTGACGGGCTGCCCGTTCGCGCCGCGTTGTGCAAATGTCTTCGAACGTTGTCTGTCGGAAAAGCCGCCTTTGAAACCTGTTGGCGAGTCTCATGAAAGCGCTTGTTTCCTGCCTGCTTAACCATGACCATACAACCTTTACTCTCTGCAAGCGACCTCAAGAAACATTTCCCGCTCTCGAACGGATTGCTCTCACGCCTCCATCCTACGGGACGGCGGTTCGTGCGCGCCGTGGATGGAGTGGACCTCGAAGTTTTCCCCGGTGAGGTGCTTGGCCTGGTGGGCGAGTCGGGCTGCGGCAAGACCACGCTTGGACGCATGTTGATGCGTCTGATCGAACCAACCGATGGAAAGGTCGTTTTCGATGAACGTGAGATCACTTCCTTTTCTCGTTCGCAGATGAGGCAGGTGCGGCGCGAGATGCAGATCGTCTTTCAGAATCCATATTCCTCACTAAGCCCGCGCCTGCGGATCGTGGATGTGGTTGCAGAGCCTTTATCCACGCATGCCATTGTCCCGAAAAAAGAATTGCGTGCCCGTGCGCTTCAATTGTTGGAAATGGTTGGCTTGGGCGAACAGCATTTGGACCGCTTCCCACATGAATTATCCGGCGGGCAATGTCAGCGGGTTGCGATTGCCAGGGCCTTGGCCGTGAATCCGCGCCTGATCGTGCTGGATGAACCCACCTCGGCTTTGGATGTTTCAGTGCAGGCACAGATCATCAATTTATTGCAGGAATTACAGCGCAAGAATAACCTGACCTACGTTTTTATTTCACACGACCTGAACGTCGTTCAGCATGTGAGTGACCGCATCGGTGTAATGTATTTGGGGAAACTTGTGGAACTTGGTCCGGCGGAAGAGGTGTTCAACGCGCCGTTGCATCCATATACGAAGGCTTTGTTTGGCGCGATCCCTTTGCCGGTGGTGACCACGGAGCGCCGCAGACTCACGACCTTGGAAGGCAGTGTGCCCAGCCCGGTCGACCCGCCTGCGGGGTGTAGGTTTCATCCGCGCTGCTCTTTGGCGCAGGAAATTTGTCAGAAAACAGAACCAGTTTTTCGTCAGGTACGAGGCGGGCAGTCTGTCGCCTGTCATTTTGCGGAGGAATGAGGAGCCATTTATGACTCGATTATTTGGTATTGCCGGTGTGCAGATGTCTGTCGAACGATGGAACGCGCATGCCACGATCGATAAGATGTCGGACCTGGCGCTGAACATCAGCAAGAGTTTCCCCTGGGTGAATCTTGTGATGTTCCATGAGCTAGTGGTGCCGGGGTTGGTGCAGTTCAGGACGCCCGAAGACAAGGATTGGTATCTGAAGAACGCTGAGACCATTCCCGGCCCGTTGACCGAACGCCTGCAAGCCCTGGCGCGCAAGACGCATCAGTGGCTGGTGCCCGGCTCGATGTGGGAACTCGACGGCGACAAAATGTATAACACGGCGCTGGTCATTTCGCCGCAGGGTGAGATCGTCGCCAAGTATCGTAAGATGTTCCCCTGGCTTCCATATGAAGCCGGGACAAGCGCAGGCGATCAATTTTGTGTGTTTGATATTCCCGATGTGGGTCGCTTTGGTCTGTGCATTTGTTACGACATGTGGTTCCCGGAGGTCTCGCGTCAACTGGCATGGATGGGCGCAGAGGTCATCCTACAGCCGACGTTGACACCCACTTCAGACCGCGAATTGGAGATGGCCATGGCTCGTGCGAATGCATTGTTCAATCAATGTTATTTCGTCAGCGTGAACGGCATTGGCGAGTGGGGGGGCGGACGCTCAACCATCATCGACCCGGATGGGCGTGTGCTGCAGGAAGCCTCGACCAACCAAACCTTTATGACCGAGATGCTCGATCTCGACCACACCGCACGGACGCGTGAGTTTGGCACGCTCGGTTTGGCTCAAACGCTCAAACAACTGCGGGACTCCAGACATAAGTTTCCGATCTATGAAAACGATAATTTGGAGAAGGGCAGCTTTGCCGAACTTGGCGTGCTGAAATTTCACCGCAATATAAACCCAGCCAAAGCCAGCGGTTAACCTCATGAAACAGGCGGGCAACATGGACATCCGTGTTGCCCGTTTTTTTTAAGACTGGCAGGCGGTCTGCCAGTCGTGATGAATGAACCAAAGGAGCAAAGCATGAAGAAGACGTTCTTTCCTTTTGCAGGGACGGTATTGTTGATCCTTGCGCTTGTGATGGCCTCCCTGCCGGGGCGCGCCTCTGCGCAGGTGACGCAAATCTATTCCACCAACTTCAATTCAGGCTATAGCGGCTGGGCAACGAGCGGGAGTGTATCTGCTATTGCAAGCCCGGCCTTGCAGCCGAATTCCGTCCGCTTGCGCGGTACAGCATCCATAACGCGCACGGTTTCCACAGTGGGATATACCGGAATTTCGGTAACGTGGAATATGGCAGGCTCTTCGCTGGAGACCAACGATTATTGTTATGTTGAGATCAATACCGGCTCCGGCTGGACCGCGATCGGGTCGCTGACCGACGGGCAGGATAACTCCGCCTTTTTAAACGGCACGACCAATAACATTTCCGGTGCGGACCAGAATGCTAATTTCCAGGTTCGTTATCGCGGAACCGGTGCGACCACCGGCGATTATTGTTATGCAGAAGATATCACTGTGAGCGGAACTGTGGCGGCAGCGTCCACAAACACGCCAACCCCCACCGCCACACCTGTCGGGCCGACACCCACACCGATCCCCGGTCAGACTGTTCCAGGCGACCCGCTTACCGGTAATGGGGTTGTCTCTCGCACACTGCTGACCTATGCAAATCTCACCAGCGGCTCCAGCACCGCTCCCGTGGATGACGGCGCCTTCGCCCTGCCTGCCAATGCTGCCATGCCGCTGCATACCTTTGAAGGCTCGTTGACCCTCAACAACGAAGCCACCAGCGGCGGATTCAACGAAGTCCGCGATGATTATGCCTACACGGGCAATCAGGACAACCCGCGCAAACATTTGCCGGAGTTCAGTTTTGAATTCGTGCAAAATGGCAGTCATTTGATTCCGGTGGCGCAAGGGTTGAGCATCACTGGACATCAATATTGGAATTACATCGTCGGGCCGGGACGCGCCTGGTCTGAGACGACGGATAACGGCTGGTCGCGCGCCTCCTTCCCATTTGCGCTGGTTCAGCGGAACTCGAACTGCACGCACAATGGTGTGATGACCTTCCTATTCAATGCTTCTTCCGTTTCCAATGTGCGTTATCAGATTACGCAGGAAACCTGTGTGTATTACAAGATCAACATGTGGGGGCAGCTTTCCGCTTCATACTCGCCTTATGCTGTTGCCAATGCGGCGACGTACAAAGCCAATCATGCCACGGAAGTGGGAAACCGCCTCCCGACCAAGCCGATCACTGATCTGGCCGTCGATTATCCCTCCTCCGGTGTGAACACTTCGGTCTTTGGGAGCGGTGTGACCGCGGCGCACATGACAACCTATGGCGTGATCTTCAACGGCATCAATTACGTCTCCGGCTGTGGCACACGTTATGGACAATATGCCTATTGTGGCGCGATGCGCTTGCCGTCCTATTCCACCGCAAAATCTGCGATGGCGTCCATGTCGCTAATGCGGCTGGGACAAAAATATGGCACGGGCGTGTATAACCTGTTGATAAAGGATTACGTGCCCGAATATACGAGCAGCCCCGGCGTGTGGACGAACGTGACCTTCAATCACACCATCGACATGGCGACCGGCAATTATCGCCTGGCCGGGTATGAAGCAGACGAAGGCGGCGGTTACATGGAAACCTTCTTCCTGGCTGAGCCTTATAGCACGAAGATCACGGCAGCCTTTAACTTCCCCAGTAAGGTCGCGCCGGGAACTTTTTGGAACTATCACTCCTCCGACACCTTCATCGTTGGGCGCGCCATGCAGAACTATCTCAACGCCCAGGGTGGCGGGGGTGACATCTTCAACATGCTGAGGGATGAGGTCTTTATTCCGCTCAAGCTGAGCGCCGGAACCATGACCTCTCTACGCACCGACAACAGTGCCACCGGTCAGGCCTTTGCAGGCTACGGTCTCTTCTGGATCCAGGACGATATTGCCAAGGTATCCTTGCTCTTGAACAACCAGAACGGCATGATCGACGGCTCGCAGATTCTCCAGCCTGATATGCTGGCCGACTCGATGCAGGACGACCCATCTGACCGCGGCATGAACACCACCGGCACGCCCGTCTTTAAATATAACAACGGCTTCTGGGCCAAGGAGTTCACCTCCGCCGACGGCTACACCTGCTCGTTCTATACGCCCTTCATGTCTGGCTATGGCGGCATCACCGTGGTGATGATGCCCAACGGCGCGACCTATTACTACTTCAGCGATAATGAGGAATATTCCTGGAGTAGCTCGGTCAACGAGGCTAATAAGCTCGCTCCACATTGCCCGTAGGTAGAAACGATTTTTGACATCAGCCGTCTGGGAGAAAGTTCCAGGCGGCTTTTGTTTTGTTGGCGCTTGCAGCGGAAGGTTTGTAGGGACATCCCTTGCTGATGTCCACAATTGCGGCTATGGGACAGGGGCAAGCCGATGGGTATACCTGGAAGGTCTGAATGAATTGATGACAAGAATGGATAACGTAGAATTATCACGAACGTCCAATTCTCCACCATCGTCCAGCACGAAGAACTCTCCCCTGATAACTGATCACTTCTCTCTCAGCAAGCAAATACCAAACAGCCAAACTTCCATCGGGTACACGTACCTGATGACGCTTTCCCCATCGGGTATAATACTTCCCGGAGGCTTACTACTCAATATGGAAATCACCTGGTATGGACATTCTTGTTTTAGATTGACAGAACGCAACTATGCGACCGTCGTCACCGACCCGTATGACAGCAAAGTGGTCGGCTACGATGCGCTCAAACTCAAGGCCGATATCGTCACCGTCAGTCACGATGCGCCCGGTCACGCCAACATGGACGTGGTCAAAGGCTCGGAGCATATTCTCACTGGCGCGGGTGAATTCGAGATCGGCGGTGTGTTCATCACCGCCGTGCAGACCGCGGGCGGCGGCAAAAAGACCAAAGACAAATCCCGCAACACGCTCTACGTATTTGATTACGAAGGCATCACCGTGGCCCACCTCGGCGACCTGCTGGAAGTGCCCACTCAAAGCGAAGTCGAAGCCCTGGGAACGGTCAACGTGCTCCTCATCCCAGTGGGAGGCGGAAGCAGCCTCAACGCCGCAAAAGCCGCGGAAGTCGTCAGCGTCATCGAGCCGAATATCGTCATCCCCATGCACTATGCCACCGATGACGCCAAGATCAAGCTCGAACCCTTGAGCAAGTTTCTCAAGGAAATGGGCCTGGGCAAGATCGAATCCCTGCCTTCCTTGAAGGCCACGCGCTCCTCGCTGCCGCAGGAAACCAAGGTGGTCGTTCTCGATTACCAAAAAGGATAGCATGCCTGTAAAAGTGATCATGACCTGGGATATTGCCGCGGAGCGCGACCAGGAATATTTTGAATTCATCATCGGCGAGTTCGTTCCCGGTGTGCAACGGCTTGGCTTGCAGCCTTCCGAGGCATGGGCTACCCTCTACGGCTCCTACCCACAGATCCAGGTGGGTCTGCTCGCCACCGATGCGCCCGAGGCGCGCCGCGTGCTCGCCTCGTCGGAATGGGGCATGCTGCAAGACCGCCTGTTCGGCTACGTCAAAAATTACTCGTACAAGATCGTACCCGTGCGTGCCGGATTTCAGTTTTAATAGAATGTCATTGCGAGGGCGGTACTCTCCTGCTTGCTACTTGCGCCGCGTGCCAGCGCGGTGAACAATACGAACTAAAAATGCAAAATAAATTTTCCAAACTTGTGCCGTGGTTTTTCTTTGCCGCGGCATTTCAATCTCTGCTCGCCATCCTTGCCCTTCTGCGTGTCCCATCCGAAGGCTTGTCCTTCGCGCGCCTTAGTTTGCTCGGCGCAATGGCAATTCTCTTTTTTGCGGGGATGGGATTGGGGCTTTATTCACGCCGCAACCCGACTCGCTTCGATTCGCTTTTCACCACGCCAGTTATTTTATCGTCCACGCTTCTAACCCTAACCTTTGGCCTGCTCCTGTTCCTCCTGCGTTACCTCAACCCCGAGCGACTCCTGCCATACTATGAACGACTCAGCCCGCTCCTATGGCTCTTATTCTTCCTGACCCTCGAAGCCACTTTCTACTTTCTACTTTCCAAAAACGGATTCCACCCACAAGCTCTCCCCGAACGCCGACCCATCTACCTCGCCGCTCTCACTGCCTACTGTTTACTGATCGCGATCTTCCTCTTCGTCTCCCTCACCAAAATCGGAATCACCCCAGACACCGCCTACTGGGGCGAACCCGGCGTCGCCATTCCAGCCTGGCAATTCATCCTCGCCCTCTTCATTGGTTTTGCCACTTTCCTACTCACCGCCCTGAGCGAGTCGAAGGGTTCCACTTTCCACCCTTCCAACTCGCATCTTGTCACTCGTTACTCATCCCTCATCCCTTTCACCATCTACCTCACCGCCGTCATCCTCTGGTTGAGCGTTCCCCTCGAAACCCTCGCCAATAGTTTTTATGCCCCCATCTCCCCGCCGACGAACCTGCCTCTTCCATACTCCGATGCGGGCTTTTACGATTTCTCGGCGCAGAGTCTCATCATCGGCTCCGGCTACTTTGGCGGGATCCCGCCGCGCCCTCTATATGTGACCTTCCTCGCCTTCCTGCACCTGCTCTTTGACCAGAACTATCCCGCCATCATCGCCGCACAGACTCTCGTGCTGGCATTGTTCCCTGTGGCGTTGTACTTTCTTGCGAAGAAACTGCACTCTCCCGCAGCCGGTGTGACCGTTGCTTTCTTCGCCATCTTCCGTGAATACACCGGTTTGTGGATCGCCTCAAACACCCGGGTGGTCAATTCCAAAATGTTCACCACAGACTTCCCGACCGCCTTCAGTATCGTCCTGATCTGTCTGGTTTTTCTGTGGTGGCTCGAACAGCGCGACCTTCGCTCGACTCTGATCACAGGTGGGGCCTTCGGGCTGTTCCTCCTCTTCCGCACCCAATCAATGTTGACCTTGCCGGTATTGTTCGTTCTGGTTTTGCTGGTCATGAAATTCAAATGGGGCGAATGGATCAAGGCGGGCATCGTCTTTGCTTTGACAATGTTGCTGACCGTCCTGCCGTGGCTGACCCACAACTACACCATCGCTGGGAAGTTCTCCTTCGACGACCCCAAGCAGGTGGCGGTCCTTTACAGTCAGTATTCCTTCTCTGGCAATCTCGATCTCAGCCAGTTCGACCCGGAAAAAGACAGCGTGCGCGAACGCATTATTTCGTTCACCCTCGAAAATCCTGCCTACGTGGCGAACTTTATCACTTCGCATTTTCTGAACACAGAGATCGGCGGCTTGCTTTCTTTACCGCTGATCAAGCCGTTCAACGGATTTCAGGAGCCGTTGAATTTGTATTGGGTTGAATGGGATGGGATGCTCGAATGGTACAACGTCATCCTCGTTTTGTTTTATCTGCTTGCCATCGCGGTTGGGCTAGGCGCAGCCTGGCGGCGTATGGGCTGGCTGGCTCTTATCCCTTTGGCGTTCAATGTGGGATACGCGCTTTCGAATGGCATCGCCCGTTTTTCAAGTTGGCGCTACAACCTCCCCGTGGATTGGGTGATTTATTTTTATTTTGCCATCGGCATAGCTGAGATATTTGGCGCTTTCTGTCTGGTGTTCGGCGCGAAAGTAGAGAAGGTGTTTACGAAGTATGAAGCTCCCGAGGCCAGCAATATCCAGTTGCGTGACTTTCGCCTTCAATATCTTTTCCCCGTTCTTGCCTTCGTTTTCATCGGCTCTTTGCCCTGGCTGGCAAAGGGAATGGCTGAGCCGCGCTACACCTCCACACAGGAGGAATTGCTCGCCCGGCTCGAGTCAAGCGGATTTTCCCGACGCGAGATGCAAGCCTTCCTTCAACAACCGGATGCCGTCCTCCTTGAAGGCAGGTTGCTCTACCCGCGCATGTACTGGAAAGGAGAGGGGCTTTCCTCATCAAACCCCTGGCCCGCCTACGCTGCACAGGACTTTCCGCGCATTGGGTTTATTCTCATTAATTCCGGCCATCAAAATCTGATCTTTCCGACCCGAGAATTGCTCGACTTCCCGCAAGGTGCTGATGTTACGCTTCTCGCGTGCTCGCAGGATGATCTCCTC
>JAEURI010000130.1 GCA_016789225.1 Anaerolineales bacterium | reverse complement strand
CATCCTCCTCGAACGGTGTATTCTTGCCCTGTACCAGCCGGTGTTGCCCCATATGATAGCCATTGTCTGAAGTAAAAATGATGTAGGTATTGTCGCCCTGCCCAAGTTCTTCGACCTGTTTAACGATTGCTGAAACAAGTTCATCCACGGCCAGCAGGGATTCTGCACGCTTTCGATACAGGTCCTCCATTTTTCGGATCTCTTTTTCTGAAAGATGATCCAATTCGTTGAAGCTTTGCGATTTATCACTGATATCGTCTTCGTCGAAAGATGGGGGCTGAGGCAATGCAAGGTCGTGATACAAACCTTCATGGCGTGGAGCAGGCGCACTGGGCGTGTGAGGCGCGAATACGGATACGAACGCGAAGAAGGGAATTCCTGCCTCTACATTTTGGGCGATAAAATCCTGCGCTTTGCGCGAGATGACATCTGTTGCATAATCTTCGGCAGATTCTCCATATTGCACAAATGTCCCGTTTTCGTTGAGCGCGTAATTGAAATTTCTGTATGGGTTCCCAGCCACAGGGCTGTACCATTCCGTCCACCCAGGCGGGATATAGGTAGGCTCGGCAGAGCCTGGGTATTCATTCAAATATTTTCCAAACAAGGCCGTACTATACCCGGCTTGTTGCAACCAAACCGGAAATGAATTTCCCTCCAACCCAAGCGCACGAAATTTGTCGAACCCGCCTGTGGGAAGTTTATTGCCCGTGATATTCGTATTGTGCATGTATTGTCCGCGAAGAATGGTTGCCCGCGATGGGCAGCACAAGGAATTATTCACGTAGAACCTTGTGAACATGGCACCTCTGCTGCCTAAAAGTTCGGTCGTTTGCGGCATGAACTCCAGGGCTGATACTTCCATATCATCGGCGATGATGAAGATGATGTTTGGCCTCATACCCGATGGTTCCACTTCAACAGTGGGCGCAAGCGATGTGGATGAAATGCCAGGCATGCAAGATGTCAAAAAGAACCCCATAAAGAGGAGTATTTTTTTACAGTCATATCATCCCTCCGAAAATCTTTGAAATGAGTTTACCGTAGAACGGATAGGTTCTTTAGTGCAGTTTGCGGGACCAGGTCACAGCCGGGCCAAACGGCATTCACCCCCGCCTCTCTCGCCTTTTGAACTGCCTCTGCAACCGAGCCTTCATCACCCTGCCACAGTACGTTGACTGGATCTACGTTGCCAAACAAAAGCGTGTCTTTTAATACACTACGCGCCACATGCAGGTCGGCCATCTGGTCCAACGAGATTGCATCCGCACCGGTCTGCGCCAGAAGGTGCATCGCTGCATCTGTCTTCCCACAAACCGAGAGGACACGCCTCCCGCGCAATTTCTGGTGAAGTTCTTTCAGCGGTGGAAGTACGAATTGCTCGAACTTCCCCGGGCCGATAAACCCCGGCGAACCGCCCATTTCATGAACAGTGACGAAATCTGCGCCAGCTTCCAGATAGACATTGCCGATGTCCGCAAGGAAGGAGGAAAGACGAGAGAGCGCATCCACGACCATCTGTGGCTCGTTCTTCATCTCACGAAATAGATTTTGCGCCTTGCAAATGTAGATCATTAGCGTGTATGGACCAGGGATCATGCCCGAAATGACCGCCTGCTCTCCGATGTCTTTTTTCGTCAATCGAATCGCATCGCAGATCACCGAGATCCGCCCGCCCAAGCTTGGCACAATCGCCGCCGCCTCACGCGTGGACATGAAAAGAAGTTTCCTCACCTGCGGGAATTGTATCTCTTCGTCGTTATAGAAGATCAATTCCGCACCCAGGGCTTCAGCAGGGGAGCAAAGATCTAAAGGCAGTGTTGCCGATGGCATTCCCGTTAATTTGAACGTACTTGCCGCCGCCCGCGCCATCTTCCCTGCATCGTGATGGACTTCATGCAACGATACCGCCTCACTCGCCAGACCCTCGGTCGTGATGTGAATCAGCCCGCTGAACGCAGGTGTTGAATCGATCTTCTTGCCGCTCAACAACTTCAAAATCTCACCACGCATCACGACCTCCAAAATATATTGATAGAGCGCTGATAAACGCTGAACATACAGAATTTTCTTTTCCGCGTCCCATTTTAAACGCAAGCCAATAAAAAGACACGGATTACGAATCGCTTATTCCACAATTCGTAATCCGTGCCCAAATTTCCAAGTTGCTAATTTACCAACTGCCAACTTACCCTTTAACCGCCTTTGCGATCGCCGCGATATGTTCTGACGTATTCCCACAACATCCCCCGACGACCTTCGCGCCCAGGGACACATACTTCTTCGCATATGTCGCCATATCTTCAGGGCCCATGTCGTACACACCTTGTTCGGTCTCCAGGTCCATGTGAGGGACGCCTGCATTCGGTTTGACCCAAAGCGGGAACTCGGGTTTGGCCGCTGCATATTCCTTGACCACGGCTTCCATATTGTCGAGCGTGGTTCCGCAGTTCGCGCCAATCAATACTGCGCCCATTTCGGAATAGCGCTTCATCACGTCCTTTGGCTTGACTCCCATCATGGTGCGTGTGCCGCGGTCATAGCTGAATGAGACAACGATGGGCAGATCGGTCACTGAGCGCGCGCCTTCGAAGGCTGCATTCGTTTCTTCGACCGCAAACATCGTTTCGATGATCAACAAGTCCACGCCGCCTTCGGCAAGAGCTTTGGCCTGTTCTGCAAACGTGGCCTTGACCTCATCTGCCTCCAAAGGACCGTACGGCTTGATGATCCCGCCCACAGGTCCCATCGAACCGGCGACTAGACCATTATTCAACGAAGCAGCTTTGCGGGCGATCTCTGCTGCCCGCATGTTGACCTCAGGAGTCCGATCTTGATACTTCGAGTCCTTCATGCGCATGCGAGTTCCACCGAAGGTACAGGTCAGGATGATGTCTGACCCGGCCTGGGCAAAGGAAGAGGCGAGCTTCAGTATCGTCTCCGGGTCATCGATGATGAGGTCCTCCGGCGGTTTGCCGGGTTTGAGTCCCATCTTTTGCAAATTCGAACCCGTTGCCCCATCCGCAACGAGAATTTCCCCGCCGTTCAGTCGTTCAAGAAATTTGTTCATTGTTCCTCCGTAGGAGCGCAGCATTGCTGCGCTCCTACAAAAATTATTTACTCATAAAATTCTTCGCCATCGGGTCTGCCTTGCGGTTTGGGATCAGATGGGCAATGTGTTCGAATGGCTCGCTCATGTGCGGAAAGCTTGTCGCCAGCATGAACTGATTTTGGAATTCCGGGTCGGTGGGTAGTTCAAAGCGCTCTACCTTGCGTGTGACGGTGTCGATCTCGTTGCGCTTCTCCACGTTCAACAGTGCAATACGCGCACCGTCGCCTGCGGCATTCCCAACGGCATAAACCTTGTCCAGCTCGCAATCGGGGATCAGCCCGATCAGCATGGCTTTTTCTTTATCGATATAACTTCCAAAGCCGCCAGCGAGGATGATTTTATCAGGGCTTTGCAAATTGCTGCGTTTCAATAAGGTCCGTGCGGCGGTAAAAAGGGCCGCCTTCGCCAGTTGAATTTGACGCACATCCTGCTGGGTGATCGGGATGTCTCTTCCGATGGAGGTTTCATCCTTCCAGGCGATGACATACTCCCAGCCGGATTCTCCCTCTCGAACGCGCTTCGTATTTAAGTCTTTCTTAAACTTGCCCCGAGAATCAATGATTCCCGCCCGGAACAATTCTGCCACTGAATCAATGATGGCCGACCCACAAATTCCCTTGACCTGCCCCCTGAATTCCGCATGGTCCGTGTTCCAGCCTTCCACACCAATGACCTTGTACTTTGGCTCGAGCGTCGTTTCATCGATATGGACGCGCTCCATCGCACCCGGTGCGGCACGCATCCCGTACTCCACATGAGCGCCTTCGAGTGCCGGGCCGGTGGGTGTGGATGTACACACCAGACGTTGACGATTGCCCATCACCAACTCGGCGTTCGTGCCGATGTCGATGATCAGCCAGTTCTCATCCTGTTTGTGCGGCTCTTCGGCAAGGATGACTGCACTCGTATCCGCACCAACGAAGGAAGCGATGGTGGGAAGGACGTGAATATTCCCAGATGGGTTGATGTGCAAACCCAACTCTCTTGCTTTAATATCCATCGATCTATGAATGGTTGGCACAAACGGAGCCAACCCCAGGTCTTTGGGGTGCAGGTTTAAGAGGACATGGTGCATGGTGGAGTTGCCCACCAGGACCATTTCATGAATTTCATATAGTCTAATTTTTGCCGTATGCGCGGCCTGACTGAGCAGCTTGTTCAATGTGGCGATAATGGCCTTATGCAATTTATCCAGGCCATCCGGTTGATCGATGGTGTACTGAATGCGGGACATGACATCCTCGCCGTACACGATCTGCGGATTCATCTCGGATTCCGCGGCGACCATTTCACCGGTGCGCAGGTTGCATAGATACAGTGCCACTGTGGTCGAGCCGATATCCACGGCTGCGCCATAGCTTTCTTCGTGATAACCCGCCTGTACAGCGATGACTTCCCTGTCATTCCATACCGTGACGGTCACATTCCATTTTGATTCACGCAGGGTTTTTGCGAGCGTGCGCAGACAGGCATAATCGATCTGAAAGTCGTACCAGCGCGGTAGTTTTTCTTCCGTACCGCGCACCAAGGCCATGGAAGTTTCCAATCCCTTGGCGAGGCGTTCCCAATCTGCTATCGGACGCTCCAGCGTGGGCGGGCTCATCGAAACCAGATATTTGCGCACCGAAGGCCTGACCTCGATCTCACGGTTGCTCGCGCTCTTGCGCACGATCTGTTTGTTTCCGCGGCTTTCTTCAGGGACGTTGATGAGCACATCCCCGCAAATTTTTGCCTGACAGGAGAGGCGCACTTGTCCCACTTCCCAGCCTTTGTCTTTCAACAACTTGGGTCGGCGCGCAAGATATGCGGCTTCCTCTGTGCTGACGGGGGAGAGGTTCTCGCGCTTTGATTCAAGGTTGTATTTCTCGAAGCGCCCCTCTTCGATCAAAACCATGCACTTGCCGCAGGTGGCATTTTCGGCGCAGATGGATTCGATCTCCACGCCCAATTCACGCGCAGCAGAACGAACGGACATGCCCTCGTCTGCCTGTCCGCGCCGACCGGAGGGTTGTAGGATGATGTTGTGTTTTTTTGTCATAGGGATGGACGACGGACGACGGACGATGGTCCATCGTCTATCTTCGCTATTCGAATATTTTTTCCCGCCGAGGAATTTCCACCCGCGCGCCCTCTGCTTCCAATTCGGCGAGCAGCGCCTGGGTAATTTCTTCGGCAGAGCCTTCGCACTCCACCCATTGTCCGCGTTTGTATTGCTTGGCGTAATCTGTGGTGGATGTTGCGCCAATTGCCATTGCGTACGCGTCGATCTTGTTCTGGATCTTTTGCGAAAGTTCTTTCTTTATTGTCTGCCCGTCATCCCCTTCAACCGTGAACGATTGCGGAATGTCTTTCCAGTACATCACTCGATATTTTGCCATTGCGTGTATCCTCGTAAATTATATATAATTTCTGAAAGGGGATTTTACGGGATGATACGCTGTGGGTCAATGGAAAAATTCATTTGTAAGGGCGACCTTTCCCTATTTTTCAAGCTAACTTACTTTCCCATGACGGGTCGCCCTTACTCTGAAAGAGCATTTCCTGCCAGCCAGCCTGTCGTCCATGCAGATTGAAAATTGAATCCGCCGGTGAGTCCGTCAATATCCAAGACTTCGCCAGCGAGATACAAGCCGTCCACAATGCGGCTTTGCATGGTCTTGAAATCGACTTCCTTTAAATTCACTCCGCCACAGGTGACGAACTCTTCCTTGAATTGTCCCTTGCCTTGAATTTTGAATTCACCTGCGGTGAGTTCTTCGGCCAGTTTTCGGATCTCGGCTTTGGAAACATCCGCCCAATTTTTATCGCCGATAAAATGAGCCAATTGCTTCCACAAGCGAATCGGAATCTGCGAAAAGGCCGAATGTGCGGCAACTTTTTTACGGGCGTTCTCATGCCAGTCTTTGTTGCGTTGTAAAATCTCCAGCGTAGAGTCCAGCTTATAGTCGCCGAGCCAGTTTACAGTTAAGCGGGAGGCGTATTTTTTGTCGAAGAGAATGCGCGCGCCCCAGGCAGAGCATCTCAGCACGGCCGGTCCGCTCATGCCCCAATGAGTGATGAGCAGCGGGCCGCGGGTGATGACAGTATCCATTTTTAAGGTTACATCTTCAACCGCCACTCCCGCCAGGCCGTGGATGCGACCATCCTTAATGTTAAACGTAAACAGAGAGGGAACCGGGTCAATAATGGTATGCCCCAGCGAGTGGAGAATGTTCAATGACTTGCGGTCGCCGCCGGTTGCGAATAATAATTTTTTTGTTTCGATAAAGCGGATCTGCGCATCACTTCGGACCTCGAGCTTGAATCCGCCCTTCGGGATTTTTTCGACCCCGAGCAGGGATGCCCCTACTTCCACTCGTACTCCGGCGTCTTCTGCTGCCTTGTAGAGGCAATCTGCCACTGTCTCCGATGAGTCTGTGACCGGGAACATTCGCCCATCAGATTCCGTCTTTAATTTGACTGCGCGTGCCTCGAACCACGCCACTGTGTCGTTTGGCTGGAAACGTGTGTACGCGCCGCGTAATTCGTTCCCTCCGCGCGGATAGTACGTGATGAGCTTTTCGGGCTCGAAACAAGCGTGGGTCACATTGCAGCGCCCGCCGCCGGAAATAAGCACCTTTCCCAGGGTCTGGCTCGATTTTTCCAAGATCAGGACACGCAGGGTTGGAGTCAACTCGGCGCAGCGAATGGCCGCAAAAAAACCTGCCGCCCCGCCGCCTACGATGATGACATCCCATTTCGCTCGAAAGTTGTTTGACATATTAAAGGATGATAACCCATCCCCGTGGTTTTGCGTACGATATTCCGTGATGAATAGCGGATGCAAATCCTTGTGTTTTGAATCCCAGCATCGCTGAAAAGAACGGATTTGTAATTAATGGATTTGAAAAGCGTTGTAAGATTGCTAATAACCTTTAGTCTGTACGGTAAGTGATCGTCAATAATGAAAAATAAATCGTTTGAGTCTTTACGCTGCCTAAACCATGCCCTCGCGGATGCAAACTCCAGCATGCGGGAGTGTCGGGTTTTCTTTGATTGGTTAAAGGAAGCGGTCGAACCGCGCCTGGCCCTGCTCTTTTTACGGGACGGGAAGCAGGATGACTTTCTTCCGCTCCTGCAAACCGGTTTGAAATCGCTGCCTGCGCTGTCGCTGCCGCCCGGCCGATCCCCGACGGAATGGCTCGCCACTTTGGGCCTGTCTTTGCCGCGCGGCGAAATGTATTCCCTGCCCATGATCTGGAGAAATGAAACTTTAGGCCAGTTGCTTGTGGTCAGTGCGCATCGGGGGAATCCGCTTGAAGAAGAAAAAATACTGGTCGAAGCTGGTCTGGGATATCTTACGGCGCTCATTTATCAAATGAAGTTTATGGCCCATGCCCCTTCCCGGCAGGATGACGGAACGGTTCTCGAAAGCGAAGAGAAATATCGCAGCTTTATCGAACAGATGCCTGCCGCCGTGTATGTAGACAGGCTGGATGGATTAGGTTCCTCCGTTTTCGTAAGCCCGCAGATCGAAACCATCTTTGGCATTCCTGCCAAGGAATGGCTGGATGGAGATATTTATCTCTGGCAGGGGCTTTTGCATCCAGATGACCGTGCGCAAGCTGTACAGGAATATCTGGATATCCGGGAACCGGGCCAGGCTTATGACCTCGAATATCGGATCATCAACCGCCGTGGGCAGACGCTATGGATCGAAGATAAGGGAAAGGTGGTCGAGACGGCCACAGGGGAACTTCAATTGCACGGCGTGATGCTGGACATTACAGAACGAAAACTTTATGAGAGTGAACTGGAAGCAGAAGCCATGTTGGCACAGGCTCTGGGAGAGCCTCTCGAACTGAAACCTCTGCTGGAGCGTTTATTGGAAGCTGCACGCCACGCCATTCCAGCTGCAGAGAAGGGCAGCGTTCTGTTGACCGAGGCGGGGAACAACCTGCGCATCCATGCCACGAGCGGCTATAGCGATCCCCGGCTTCAGAATTATTCATTCCCTGTCAATTTCAGTTATTCAGCCAGGGCCATTCAAGAGCGGCGGCCCATGATCTTTCACGATGTGCGGGAGGATGCCAGTATTCGCTTCGAAAACGATATAGAGGAGGCAACCAATATTCACAGTGCGATCGCCGCGCCATTAATGATCCAGGATCGCGTCATCGGCGTTATTGCGCTGGACTCAACCCAAAAAGCAGCATTTAACGAAGCTAACTTGCGTCTGTTGGTAAAGTTTTCCACGTCGGCTGCTTTTATTCTTGAACGTACCCGTCTGTTCGACGAAACCCACCGACGCTTAACGGCCCTCGAGGCGCTCTATGAAAGCGGCCTTTCGCTGAGCAACCTGCTTGAACCGCATTCGATCGGGTCCACCATCGTTAATATCCTGAAACGTCACATGCATTGGGATCATGCCGTGGTGCGCATCCGGCGCGGCGATGGCGACGGCATAGAGGTCATTGGCTACGGCGCTGTTGATATGGAGGATGAAAATCTTCCTGCGGAGATCGAGCGGATGAATCGCCTGATCAGCAAAGTGGGCGATGGGATGACAGGTTGGGTGATCCAGCATGGGGTTGCCATTCGTAATGGAAATTTACACGCCGATTCGCGATACATCGAAACCTTTCCCGGCATTCAATCAGGCTTGTATGTGCCGATCCAAAGTGGAGATCAATCCCTGGGTACGATTGGGGTCGAGAGCGAACTGCCAGATGCCTTCGATGAGCACGACGAGCGGTTTTTATCCACGCTGGCGGCACAGGCGGCCAGCGCACTGGAAAACGCGCGTCTCTTCAGAGATATGCAAAAAAGACTGGCGGAGTTAAGTGTTCTGCATCAGTCCAGTCAGAGTTGGTTGGTTTCCGGCTTTGATTCGAATGTAACCTATGCAAGCGTTCATGAAGCAGTTCGCCGGGTGATGCCAAGCGATACCTTTGTTATTGTGTTGGCAGGGGAAAATCCGCAAGGGGACTACGAAGCCGTCTATCGTTACGATGATGGGGTGCTGTATCCTCCTGCTGTGATCCCATACGGACAGGGGCTGAGCGGACAGGTCATTACCGAGGGGAAGACTCTTCTCGTTGACGATTACCATGTCAGGAGTGATATTCAGGCCGTACATTTTGGAAATCAGGAATATGTACGCTCCATCCTTGCGATTCCCATGCGGCGGGGCGAGCGTACGTTCGGCATGATCTCCACCCAGGCTTACCTGCCGAATATGTATAACGACGGTCATCGTGCGGTGTTGGAGACCATTGCTGCGCAGTTCGCCTCATCCATTGAAAATGCGCGTCTGTTCGAAGAGACGCAACAGAGGTTGAAGGAACTTGAGATTCTTCAACAGGTTACAGCTGCCCTGCGAAAGGTACGCGGTATCCCTGAAATGATGCCGATCTTCGTTAATTTTGCGGCCAAGGCCATTGGCGCTCAGGCTGGTTTGATCTTTTTATTGGACGAGGCCAGCAATGATTGGGTCTCAAAGGGATGGATCACAGCGGAGGGGGATTATCTTGTGCAGGAAAGGATTCCTCTGAGGATCAAGCCTGGGGAGGGCATTACAGGCCAGGTCGGGGAAAGAGGCGAGCTTTACATCACGGAGAATTGGCGCACCGACCCATTATCCATTGGCATGCCCGAGGATATCGATCAGTTGGAAAAATTCCAAAGCGGCATCTTTCTGCCCATCCGTGTGCAAGATCGGGTGATTGGCATCATGCATATCTGGTACGCTGCATCTCATGCCTTCTCTGAAAGTGAAAAGCATCTGCTGATTGCTATTGCGGATATGGCCGGTAGTTCGCTTCAGCGCGCTCGCTTGCATGAGGAGACCAACCGTCAGCTTCGCCAGCTTACCATCCTGCGCGACATGGATCGTGTGATCGCCTCGAGCTTCGACTTGCAGGTCATTTTCAACATCCTCTTCAATTATGTCACCGAGCAATTGGGCGTGGATGCTGTGAACATCCTGCTTTACAACCGGGATACCCAAATGCTTGAGCGTGCAGCCGGGCGTGGATTCATCACCAATCTTCAATCTTCATTGCGGTTGCGTCTTGGGGAAAGCCTTGCAGGGCGCGCTGCGTTGGAAAGGCGCATTATTGCCGTCCCGGATATGAGCGCTGCGAGTGCGATGATTATTAAACCCGAGTTGCTGGCGGGTGAGAATTTCAAGGTGTATTATGCACATCCGCTTGTGACCAAAGGCGAGATCCTTGGCGTACTTGAAGTTTTTAATCGCACACCCTTGCATGTTACTTCAGACTGGTTCAATTTCTTTGAAACCCTAGCCAGCCAGGTTGCGATTGCCATCGATAATTCGCGCTTGTTCGAAAACCTGGAACGATCGAACTTTGAACTGACCCTGGCGTACGATAAAACCATCGAAGGCTGGTCGAAGGCGCTGGATCTGCGGGACCGCGAGACGGAAGGTCATACCCGCCGCGTCACTGACTTAACATTGAAGTTGGTCAAAAAATTCGGCTTGAGCGGTCCCGAATATGTTCACATCCGCCGCGGGGCTCTGTTGCATGACATCGGCAAGATCGGTATTCCAGACCACATCCTGCTCAAGCCGGGCAACCTCAGCGATGAAGAGTGGATGATCATGCGTCAACATCCGCAATTTGCCTACGATATGCTTTCGTCTGTTGAATACCTGCGCCCGGCATTGGATATTCCCTATTGCCATCACGAAAAATGGGATGGCAC
>JAEURI010000120.1 GCA_016789225.1 Anaerolineales bacterium | reverse complement strand
ATGTCCAACGCAGAGAGTACCTCTTCGGGCCGTCCTGTTGCACCTTCCCGCGCTGCGAGGGTCATCTTCAACCAGGCATTTCCATTCGGTTCGGTGATGACACTCAGCAGCTCGATCAGCGGACGCAGGTCGTAGGATTTTCCACGGCGTTCGCGGAGGATCGACTCGGACATCATCAGCCCTTCCACTCTGCGCTTCAATTCGGACCCGTCAACTGCTTCTGTTAAATGGACATCGTACGCCGCCGAGAGCACCTGTGTTTGCAAAGCGGGAGCGCGTTCATCGACGATCTCCACGTGGATGACTTTGATGTCGGGCGGCAGGTTATCTTTCAGCCGCAGGGAAATATCGTCGAGGGGAATCTCCTCGTTTAGCCGCACGTCCAGCACTTCGTTGCGGGAGGAAAACCCCAGCGGCAGGGCGGCTGCCAGGCTGATCTTGGGCTGGGGATGAAACCCCTGTGAATAGGAAAGGGGCAGGTCGGCGCGGCGCATGGCACGTTCCCAGACGCGATGCAAGTCAAGGTGGCCAATGTAGCGCAAAGGCCCTTGTTTGGTAAATGTAATTCGGACACGCATGAGGATTATTTCGATTCGGAGGCGATCTTTTTGAGCCAGCGATGGATCGCAGAGCTTGTGCGGCGGTAGGGACGATAGGTATGTTCGGCGACGCGGTGATACAGGTCGTGGTCGAGGCACTGGTGGTGGGTCAATTTCTGCACGGCTTCCAGGATGTTCGCATACACTACCAACTCTTCAGACACGATCTCGTCGAAGCCAATATTCTTATAGAATTCGGTGACGGGCGGATGGGGTTTATCCTTTTCGGCCAGCGGTGACTCGTAATCGGGATACCCATACTCACGTTGGAAATTTTCCAGCGCCGTAAACGAAGCAGAAGGCGAATACATCTGGCCGTGAAGAATCTCGCTCAATCGGTCTGCAATGAATTGTTCGTGCGAGAGGACATCCGCCAGCAGGTCCTTGACGGTCATACTGCCCGACACGCCTTTCATGGTCAATTGGCGCGCGAACCCGATGCGATTCAACAACAGTTCGAATGAATCACGTTCGTTTTGCAGGCGTTCGAGCAGAATGGTTTTGTTCATTGGTTTGTGCTGTATCGCAACATTAATGGTGCACTACTAATCTCCCACCAGCGGTAATTCGATCTCCATTTTGCGAGCGGGAGATTTAACTTCGGGGCACTTCCAGCCTTCGCCGGGGTTTTCGCGGCGCAGGTTGGCGAAGGTCGGCAGGATACCGCAGGCGAAACAATTCAAGCGGCAATCCACGCGGATCTGCCCTTCGAGTGACATTCGGAAATCCTGAAAGAGGAAATTCTTGCGCACGGCAGCAGTGATGTGCTCCCACGGGAAGACCTCATCGGTGCGGCGTTGGCGGTAGGTGTAAAAGGCCGGGTCGAGGCCGTGTTCATTGAAGGCTTCCATCCAGGTATCGTACTTGCGGCCTTCCTCCCAGGCATCGAACTTTGCACCTTTTTCCCATGCGGTGTAGATGACATCTGCCATACGGCGGTCGCCGCGCGAGAGCCAGGCTTCCACAAGAGTATCTTCGGGCTTGGTCCAACTGAGTTTGATGTTCTTATCCTTCATCAACTCACGTTTGAGCAACGCCTGCTTTTCAAGGATATTGTCACGGGTATCACAGGAGACCCATTGGAAAGGGGTTTGCGGTTTGGGCACAAAGGTGCTTACGCCTGCGTTGAGTTTCACCTTCCAGCCCGCCACTTTGCGCCCTTCGGCAATGACCTTCTTACACAAGTCTGCGATGGCTTGCACATCTTCAATCGTCTCACTGGGATGACCGATCATGAAATACAGCTTGATGGTCGTCCAGCCGCGGCTGTAGATTTCGCGGGTGGTGTTGAGGATCTCTTCATCAGGAATGAACTTGTTGATGATGCGGCGCATCCGTTCGCTGGCCGCTTCGGGGGCCAGGGTGAACCCGCCGGAGCGGTGCTGCTTGAGCTTTTCCATCAAGTCCACCGAAACTGATTCGATTCGCAAAGACGGCAGAGAGACGGTCAATTTGCGGCCTTCGAAGCGTTTACTGATGGCATCCACCAGGTCTTTGATGTAGGTGTAATCGGAGGAGGAAAGCGACATCAACGCCAGTTCCTCGAAGCCGGTCGAACGAATGGCAGCATCAGCAGCCTCGACCACTTCTTCGATGGAGCGTTCGCGCACGGGGCGGGTGATCATGCCTGCCTGGCAGAAGCGGCATCCGCGGGTGCATCCGCGCATGATCTCTACGGAGACTCGGTTATGCACCACGTCGATGTTCGGTACTATGAATTTGATGGGCGGGGGAGGCAGTTTCGCCACAATGCGTTTGTTGACCATCTTGGGCGCTTCGGCGATGACCGGCTCAGTGACGGCGACGGTTCCATCTTCCATATAGCTGGTTTCGTAGAAGCGAGGGACGTACACGCCTGAAATGTTCACAAGCGAGCGAAGCAGGGTGTCTCTTGCATCGATGGAAGAAAGATGAAAGAATTCACCTCTTTCGTCCTTCCTCTTTCTTTTGAATTCCTGCATCGTATCGATAATATCGTGAATGACTTCCTCTCCCTCGCCGATAACGAACGCGTCGATGAAGGCGTGCATGGGCTCAGGGTTGGTGGTGGAATGTCCGCCTGCGATGATGATGGGGTGCGAGCCGTCTCGTTCTGCTGAGCGGACAGGGATGCCTGCCAGGTCGAGGATGTTGAGCGCGTTGGTGTAGAGAGTCTCGTAGGGTAGGGAAAAGCCGATAAGGTCGAAGCAGGCCAAAGGTCGTTTGGATTCGAGCGCGTAGAGCGGAATCCCGTGCTCGCGCATCAAGGCTTCCATATCGAACCAGGGCGAATAGGCGCGTTCAGCCAGCGCATCCTCCCGCTGATTGACCTGGTCATACAAGACCTTCAGTCCCACGTTCGAAACGCCGATGTCGTACACATCGGGAAAGACAAAGGCCACGCGGGTTTGCGCCTTATCCCAATCCTTGATGGTGGAATTAAGTTCGCCGCCCACATAACGGCCGGGTCGTTCTACCTTTAAAAGAATTCGTTCGAGTTTTGCCTCGATCTGGTCAGGGGTAAACATGCGCCGAATTATACCTGATAAGAAAACTCCGGTTCAATTCATAAATTAATGTGTCGCGACGACCCGCATGAGGCTCCTGACAATTGTGGAAGGGCGCCTCTTGCTTGTTTCGAAAAGAAAACAGCTTTCTTGCAGAATTGATAAGGAATCCTTCCCTAAAATAGCCCCAAAGGGTGAAACCGTAATTCAGGCTTCGCCATAGAATCATTTCAAATACAAAGAGGAGTTCCCATGAAAAAAGCACTATTCATAACCCTTGCTTTCCTGCTGGCAGCGTGCGGAGTGGTCCAACCTGCCCCGCAGGTGCAGCCATCGCCGATCGTGCAAACCGTGGTGGTCATGATCACCCCAACTGCTGCCCCGCCAACAGCGATCGAACTGCCCACTGAGGCCCCCACCATCGCGCCAACGGAAACCCCGTTGCCTGCGCCCACAGAAACCCTTGCGCCGACCAACACACCTGAACCTACGGCTACAACTGCACAGCAGGTTGTAAACGCCGCGGCAACAGCCACCACCGGCCCATCATCTGGCTTGACCCCGGTCTATGTGGATAATCTTCTTGGCAAAGGCGTGTTCACCAATATCACCTTCTCGACCGATAAAATTACCCTGAATTGTTTCCCGCGCGAGATGCAGATCAACATGACCGCCAACCTGCCCGAGATCACCCGCGTGGAAATGTACTACCGCATCGTCGATGCCCCCAGCGCGCTCTACCCGTCCGAGTGGAAACTGGTTGGCAACCTTGGCACCGATAGCAAAGGCAATTATTTCACCACCTTCGAGGCCCTCGATATCGATCCTAATTATCGTGGCAACGAACAAGCCTGGCTCGACTTCCAATTCATCGGAGTCAATAAGGGCGGCGGCACCGTTGACCGCACCCAGAAGATCGAACGACTGGTAACCTACTACAAGGAATGCCCGTAAGCGCATCCTGCTTAACCTTTGCCTGACTCTAACCATCAAGCAAAACACAAGCCGACAGGTGATCACCTGTCGGCTTGAAATTTTTTGGGATAACCTACAACTTACTCCACTGCGGCGACAACCGGAGCAACCGTCTTGTTTGCCGACCAGCGTTCGCGTCCCCAGATCCACAACGCGCCCAGGCCGAAGAACATGATCACGATGCTGATGAACCAGCCGACCAATGGCAGTTTGACCAGCAGGCCGACCAACAACACGCCAAGTACCATCGGCCAAACCTTTGATTCAGCCAGTGCGGGGTTGAAGCGCCCAAGGATCCATTTGCCGCTCATCCATGCCACGAGGATCTTGGTGAGGAAGGCTGTGAAGAGGACAAAGCCAACGATCAGTGTAAAGATCACCAGAATGCCCACCCAGACGATCGTTCCGCTCACACCGCCAAGCGAGATGACACCGAACAGGACCGCGCCAAAGATCATGGTGGCGAGCACCAGCAAGAGCGAGAAGAAGAAGGTTGCGTACGATACCAGGCCCCAGCCGAAACTCGGCATTGGCTGAGTCTGAATTTTCTCCATGAGAGATTTCATGAAACCAGGCACGAGCCAGGCCAGCAACAGGCCGAAGAGAAGCAAAGTTACAATGCTGCGAATCAGGTCAAAGATCCAGTTTGCGGCGATTTCGGTGGCTGTGGGAGGGACCGGAGCCTGATAATTATCATTCACGATCGGCAAATTACGAGTGATCTCTCCACCAATGACACCGCCTGGAATATCAATATCCTGCGACTGGGTATAGGTGAAATCACCGGAGATTTTTGCGTCATCGTCCACGGTCAGGCCGGGGGCCACCGCAGGGATGGAGACTTCGATTTCCTGCATGTACATGGCAGGCGAGGGCCCGGCTTCGCTTGCATCGGCCACATCCGCAGTGACATTCCCGCCGAATTCGCCGCTCAATCTCAACGCGCCTGTGCCGATCATGGCATCGCCATCAACTTTGCCAGCCAACAGGGCCTGACCGCCTCCGTAAAGAAGGTCGCCTTCGACGGAACTTCCGTCCCTGGCTTCGAGGCTTGCACCCGCTGAGATCAGGTCGCCGCCTACAACCGATTCATCTCCTAGCTGCAAGGCTGCCCCCGCAATGCGCGCATCATCTGTGACCGTGCCGTTGATGATAACCGTTTGTCCTGCTGCGATGAGGTCGCCTTCCACGGTTCCGTTGATGGTGATGGTCGACCCGACCACAACCAGGTCTCCTTTGACGATGCCCTCCAGCGTGAACCTTTCCGCGGTCACATACAGGTCATCTTCGATTACCTCGTCCGCTTCGATAATCACCACATCTCCCGAGCGGCCATCAAAAGCGAGGGCAGGGGAGGCAAAGGTCAGAGAAAGAAGCGCAACCAGGGTAAATAGTGCAAATAATTTTTGAATGGTTTTCATGGAAACTCCTTTGAATAAACTTCCAAAGAAGATATACGCCCCACCCATGCGAAGGTTTCACGCCATCCTGCCTCTTTCCGAACCGGAAACTGCTCCCAACCATCCAGCATTTTTTCCCCGCTACATGGTTCCTACAAATCCCTCTCATACCCCTTTGAGGCACTTAGCGGACTCAAGCGCGCAGGCTCGCCAAAATACCACAACATAAGTTCAACGAACCAGCCGCAAAACAGCTCTTTTTGAGAAGTGATCCCCGCCCGAATTTCATCCAGGCCCATATATCGGATCTCCGAAATTTCCACGGGGTCGAAATGCACTTGTTGCGAACCTAACTTTCCTGTATAGATCTCGCTGATCTCATAATCGTTCGGGCCGTATTCCATTTGGATCTTCCCAAGAAACTTGACCTCAATTCCCTCCACGCCCATTTCTTCCTTCAAGCCGCGCATTGCTGCTTCGAGATACCCTTCCCCAGCCTTGACATGTTCCGATACCGAACAATCCAGCAGGGAAGGGGAATTGGCCCGGTCCGCGCTGCGTTTTTGAATCAGCATTTGGTCAGCATCATTAAAAAGAAAGACATGTACCCCGCGATGCTGTAACCCCTGTTGGTGGACGACTGACCGCATCGCCTGCCCGGTGACTTTGTCGGCATCACTGACAATATCCAAAAGTTCATCTGCCATCGAAATCTTCCTTTTGATGATTCAAGAGTCTACTTGTTTCCGTGCAAAGATGACCGACTCAGGGTCCGTGCTGATGCTAAAACAAAGGAATAATGCAAGTGGGATGATTTGCATGAATAAACGATATTGCGAAGTAACCAGATGCCATTCCAGGTCATAAGGAGTGATGAGATAAATACCAGCGTACCCCAACACCTGCAAAACCAGTAACATGGCCAACGCGAGAATCCCATGCCAACGCTTCCAGGCAAATCCATTCCACATGATGAGCATATAGATAAATAGAAAAATAGTTTCGCGTCTGAATACGTCTGTTGCGAAGGATCTAATAATCAACTCGTAGCGGGTGAGGTCTGTGATCTTTTCAATTAAGCTGGCGCCCGAATTGGTCATCAGGTCATTCGCTGGCGCTAGTGTTTTAAAATAAAGGATGACCAACAAAGGGATGATCAGGCCTGCCATGTAATACAGGAACGATTGTCTAATCTTCGAAGGGGCGGCTGCGATCAAGGCGAACGGACTGACGGCAATGAATAAAAGCCCCTCATTTTTTGTCCAACCTGCCAGCCCAGCCATGAATCCGGAAAGAATCAACAAAGGGAACTCATTGCGCTGAGTAAACATATACATCAAAATACCGGAGGCAAGAACGAAATAGGTGACCGGCACATCAGCGACAAGGTTGGTGCCCGAAGCCACAATTCCGGAAATGCCCATAAGGATTACCGACGCAAGACTGGCCTGACCGAGGGTCTGGGTGGACGCCAGTGCGCTGAACATCAGAAAGATGGTCCCAAAAGTAAATAGTATCGATTGCATCATTGAGATGCGCAATGTTTCATTTCCGAGCAGGTCCCAACCCCAGGCCACGTTGAGCGGTATGAGTAGGGGATAATCGGCATGCCTCAATAAAGGCAGTTCGGGAGAAAGAGTGGCGATCCAGTTTTCAGGATCTCGGTGGATGAACCGGGCGGCTCGATTCCAAATACTCCAGGCATCGAAAACACCCTGCGGGCGGGAGGTTATATAATTAACAAAAACCAGGCCGGATATAACCAAAGAAGCAATAAATATAGTGAACAGCCCCCATTGCAGCCAGGACATGGCAGGGATTTGCAGATCAGCTATTCGCGGAAACTTTGCCTTGGAATAACTGGCGATGAATAAGGGGATCAAGAGAATCGCTTGCAGGATCAGCATATTGACCCGCCCTGGTGCAATCTGCAATACCAAAAAATACAAGATCGAACTGATTCCCAATCCGAGGCCGGTTCCCAGGGAAAATTTGAGCAATATCGCTGTGAGGGATTTTTCAGGCCAGATCAAATGCACAATAAGTGTGCCCAGTATGACGGTCGGAATGAAGGTAATGAAACTAAGAAGAGTCATGGATTGCCTAAATCATGCAGGATGCTAAACTTACCTTTTATTTTGGTGATCTCGTATTCACCCGGGTTGGATTGCCTCCATGTTTCCAGGTCGTCATCCTTTAATACCACCACGTTCCACTCGGCTGCCAGTCCTTTTTTTACGATCAGCGGGGCAAGAGCGTACTGCGTCAGCAGGAACTCGGTTTCGATATCCCAATAGGCAAATTCTACGCTTTCCACATTTTCTTCCGAAATATAGCCGACCAGACCGCGCTGGATCGGCAGGGCTTCGCGCACAAGCTGCATATCTGTTTCCCATTGATCGAGTCTTTCCGTGCCCCGATCCCCGATGTCTATGGAACCTAGCCAGAGCTGCCTCATGCTGGATATACCGAAGAGAACCAGTAACAATACCAATATGATCTTTACCCCGGTTCCAAGCCAAGTAATATATCTCATGGATGATCGCTTTCTTTACCTCATGAGGGATTTTAGCAGAAATATGACCCCACTTCCGAAGCCCAGGCAACCTTATGGTTAGTAAAATTATTGGCTCTTCAAAAACCTCGTAATCGCCTGTGCCGCCCATTTGCCCTCCATTGCACAATGATCCGCTGTCTCCACGCCGCGCAGGAGATTTCCGGCCACAAAAACGCCGTTGACCGTGGAGTGGAAATCCTTATCGATCATCGGTCCCTTCGTGCGAGGATTAATTTCCAGCCCACCCATGCGCGCCAGTTCATGTTCGGGAATCCAGTTGCCGGTGAAGATGACCGAGTCACAATCCACAAATTGTTTGCTGCCATTTTTATGGATGAGTTCGATGCCTTCGACCCGCTTTTGCCCAAAGATATTCGATACTTGAGTATTCGTCAGAATCGGCGTTCTGGAAATAATATCCGCCAACGCCCACTTCATGACCACATATGGGAACTCGATCTGGTGTCTCGACTCTTCCGTCACCATCATCGCACAGTCTATTTTTGCGCCCATCAACGACATCAACGCCGAAAGGCTTACTAGCTCCGCGCCGACGATGACCGCGCGTTTTCCAACCGGCAGATTCTCTTGATATAGAAATCGCTGTAACGACCCAGTCGTATAAACCCCCTGCGGACGCTTGCCCGGAATCAATCTTGCCGAACGCGGTCGCTCCCTCACGCCGGTTGCCAGCAAGACTGTTTGAGCGTTTACTGTACCCAACCCACTAGGCGAAGTAAAGGACAACCTTTGTGCCCCTTCGTGACCCTTTGTGGTTGAATCTCCCCATCCCAAAATCGTCGTGGATGTTCGTACTTCCACGTTCATCTTGTCAGCCAGGTCGCGATAATATTTGGCATATTTTGGCCCCGACCACATGCGCCACAAGTCTTCACGCCCAAAGCCAGTGTGATGACACAGGCGCGGCATTCCGCCTGCTTCGGGTTCGCGATCCACAACCAGGATGTTTTTT
>JAEURI010000104.1 GCA_016789225.1 Anaerolineales bacterium | reverse complement strand
CATCCTGATCTTTACCTCCATGGCCTCGCTGGGTCTGCCCGGACTCAACGGCTTCGTCTCCGAGTTCATGATCGTGCGGGGTGCCTACCAGCCGCTTACGATCTACACGGTCATTTCCATGCTGGGCTTGCTATTTACAGGTGCCTACATTCTGAAGGGCATCATGAAGGTTTTGCACGGCCCGTTGAATGAACACTGGGCGCACGGCGAACACAAACTGACCGAGATCAATACGCGCGAGATTATTGTAATGGTCCCGTTGATGATCTTGATCTTGATCATCGGCGTCTGGCCTGCGTGGATCCTGGAAGTCATCAACAAGGCAGTCACAGCCCTCTTCTAATGCGTAATACGCAATGCGTATGCTAAATTAAGCATTGCGCAATACGAGGTGATTATGAATTTTCCAATCTTGAGCGTAATAACCTTTCTTCCGTTTGCCGCTGGCATGCTGATTTTGATGATGCCTGCCAACCGGAAGAATGAAACCCGCGCAGTAGCTCTGGCAGCGGCAGTAATCGACTTGCTGCTCTCCGCCTGGGTGTACCTGCAATATCTGCTCAGCGACATGCGGGGCTATCAGTTCATTGAGAAATATGAATGGCTGAACATTTTCCCCATCCATATCGAGCTGCACTTTGGCGTGGACGGCATGAGCGCTCCGCTCGTGCTGCTGACGGGCATTGTCATGTTCACCGGCGTGCTCATCTCCTGGGGTGACGATGACAAGCATGTCATGGCCGGTATTCAGGACAGGCCACGCGAGTTCTTCGCCTTTCTGTTCCTTCTGGCGGGCGGCGTGTTTGGCGTGTTCGTCTCGCTCGACCTGTTCATGCTGTTCTTCTTCTATGAGATCGCCGTATTCCCCATGTATCTGCTCATCGCCATTTGGGGCTGGGTTAAGACCCGCGAATATGCGGCGATGAAGTTGACGCTTTATCTTTTCATCGGTTCGGTGGTTGCTTTGGTCGGCGCGCTTGCCATGTACTGGACACAATACCAGAATACGGGTGTGCTTTCCTTCGACATGCTCAAGATGGAAGGTGCGGGCTTTTCACCCGAATTTCAAGCCTTGTGGTTCCTGCCGGTCTTTCTTGGCTTTGCGGTTTTGGGCGGCATCTGGCCCTTCCATAACTGGTCGCCGGACGGCCACGTTGCTGCACCGACTGCCGTTTCGATGTTCCATGCGGGTGTGTTGATGAAATTGGGCGCATTCGCTGCGCTGCGCGTGGGGGTGATGCTCCTGCCCGAGGGTGCAAAACAATGGTCGTGGCTCATCATGCTTTTTGCAGGTGTTGCCGTGGTGTATGGCGCCTATATCGCTTTCGTTCAAACCGACCTGAAATATATGATCGGCTTCTCCTCTGTCTCTCACATGGGGCTGGTGATGCTTGGCATCTCCACCCTCAACACCACCGGTCTCACCGGCGCGGGCGTGCAGATGTTCTCCCACGGCGTCATGACGGCTCTCTTCTTTGCCGTGACCGGTATGATCTATGACCGTGCCCACACCCGTATGATCCCCGAATTGGGCGGCATGGCGAAGATCATGCCCTTCGCCACCATTGGCTTCATCATTGGCGGTCTGGTTTCGATGGGCATGCCTGGCTTCTCCGGTTTTGTCGCGGAATTCCCCATCTTTATGGGAGTCTGGGAGGAACAGTGGCTGGTGGCGGTCATCTGCTCCATTTCCATTATCATCACCGCAGCCTACATCATGATCAACATCCGCAAAGTATTCTTCTCTCCCATGCCTGAAAACCTCGAAGGTCACGTCGGCGACATCACGGTCTTGGATAAGATTGCAGTTGCCACCCTCTGCCTGTTCATGGTCATTATCGGTGTGTTCCCCTCGGTGATGGTTCCGATGGTTTCGACAGGCGTCGAGAATATCATGCGCCTGCTGGGAGGTGCCTAATGTTTACATCACAGATTTTCGCCTCCATTCTGCCCGAGATCCTGATCTTGGTTCTTGGGGTTCTGATCCTCATCTTTGAGCCTTTCTGGAAGGAAGACCAGCGTCGCAATGCAGGCTGGCTTACGGCAGGCGGCCTGCTGCTCTCCATGGTCATCAGCTTGTTGTTTGGCCGCCCTGGTGAGCCTGTGGCCGTCCTTGGCGGCATGATCCGTTTTGACTGGCTGGGTTTTTTCCTCAAAATGCTGTTCATGTTTGCAGGAGCGGCAACCGCGCTTTTGCTGATGGATCATGAACGGGCTGGAAAACGCGGCGAGGCCTATGTGCTACTTCTTGCCTCGCTTATGGGCATGAACCTGATGGCGGCTTCTTCCGATCTGGTCATGCTCTACCTTTCGATTGAGACCGCTTCGATACCGATCTACATTCTGGCGGGCTTTATTCTCAACGATGAGCGCTCCACAGAAGCGGGCTTCAAATACCTGTTGTACGGCACTCTGGCTTCAACGATCATGTTGTACGGGTTCAGCCTGGTGTTCGGTTTCTCCGGCACCACGAGCCTGGACGACATCGCTGTAAAGTTGACCTCCGGGACCATCTCTCCATTGATCGCTTTTGGAATTGTGTTGCTCGTGATGGTGGGACTGGGCTTCAAGGTTTCCATCGTTCCGTTCCATTTCTGGGCTCCGGACGTATATCAAGGCGCGCCGACTCCTGTGGCGGGCTATCTCTCCACGGCTTCCAAGGCTGCCGGTTTTGCCGTCATTTTGCGATTGTTCTTTGTCGCCTTTCCGGATTTCTCTGGCATTTGGACGATGATCCTGGCCGTCCTGGCGGCGGTCTCCATGACGGTTGGTAATCTGTTAGCTCTTCCGCAGACGAATATCAAACGCCTGCTGGCGTATTCCTCGATCTCACATGCGGGGTATGCAATGATCGGCGTGGTGGCGTTCAATCAACTTGGCGCGGCCAGTGTGGTCTTTTACCTTGCGGCGTACATTGCAACGAACCTGCTTGCCTTCGGTATCGTCATGGCTTACAGCCGTATTACCGGCCTCGAAGAGATCTCTGATTATGCGGGTCTCAGCCGCCGCAATCCCTTGCTGGGATTGATGATGCTGGCCGCCTTCCTCTCGCTGGCGGGGATGCCTCCGTTCGGCGGTTTCGTAGCGAAGGTTTTTGTCTTTGCCGCGGGCGTGCAGACCGGCTATACCTGGCTGGTCATTGTTGGTATTATCAATTCGATCATCGGCGTATATTACTACCTGAATGTTTTGAAGTTCGTCTATCTGTATCGGATGCCCGATCAGGATGAGGAGCAACACCTGGTTCCGCTGACCCAGCCTTACACGATTGCGCTGGTCATCTTGGTGATCGGAGTGATTGTTCTCGGTACGTTGTTCGGCCCGTTCTATAACTGGTCGGATGCGGGTGCCTTGAATTTGTTCTAATTTGACCCTGTACCGCAGGTGATGGACGGGAAAACCGGTCTGTCGCCTGCGGGCTCTATTCAGAGCCGACAGGTTTTCAGAAAACAATGACTAGCTAAAGGTCGATAAGAGGCGTTGTTCGAGGAAAGGGGAGTTGCAGCAGGCGGAGAAAAGGCCTAGAGTGCCCGAGGTTTGGCGGGAAATCCCTCCAAAAGGGGTTTTCCATTTCCGTTTGACGCCCTTAGACCTGTCAGTTATAATTCGTGCGCTATGACACAATCGGACATGGAACAGAGGCGCCGAAGCATGGTTCAGACCCTGCTGATCGTTGTGATCGGGCAGGTGGGGTGTTTGACCCTTGTGGTGATTCTGGCCTCTGTATTTGGCGGGTTGTGGCTCGATAGCTATTTTGGCACCAAACCGATGTTTACGTTGGTGCTGTTGTTCGCCGGTATTCCCATTTCGGTCTTCCTGATGTTGTGGCTTTCGCGCAAAGCGCTGGCTCAACTAAAGGAAAAATACGAGACCGAAGATAATAAAACTTCTGCTTAGGAGGCGGGCTTGGAAACCCAAAAACGTACCCCCTGGCGGCGCTGGATCGTTCTGGTCCTTATGATCGCAGGTTTCATTCTGGGCGGGATCTTTGTTCCTGTTCAGCCTGAGATCGTGGTTGCCCCGGAAAAACTGAGTTATGAGCCGCTTTTCACCTTGCCGGTGATTGGCTCGTTCTATCTTGTGAATACGCTTCCCACGTTGGCAATTACGCTTGTGTTGCTGATCGGGATTGCGTTTTTCACCAACCGCTCCATTAAACAGAGCGCGCAGACGGATATGGTGCCGAGTGGGATTGGCAACCTGATGGAAGCTTTGGTTGAGATGCTCTATAACCTGACCGAAGGTTCTGCGGGTGTCAAGTGGGCTCGGGCGATCTTCCCCTGGTTTGCAACCATCATGATTTATGTGCTGTTCGCAAACCTGTTGAAGTTGGTGCCCGGCTTTGAGTCCATCGGTCTCATTAAAGAAGCGCATGGCGAACACGGTTATGCTGTGCAAGGCATGTTTCTGACTGCCGAAGAAGGGCATTATGTAATTTACCCCTTCTTTCGCGGTATTTCGGTGGATTTGAACTTCACTGCTGCGCTTGCCATCATTTCTGTGGTGATGATCCAGGTGATCGGCTTCCGCGCGCAGGGCATCGGCTATTTGAGCAAGTTCTTCAATACGAGGCGCATGTTCAAGGTGCCGTTCTTCGGCGCGATGGACTTTTTGGTCGGCTTGCTGGAATTGATCTCCGAGGTTTCGAAGATCCTTTCGTTCGCCTTCCGTCTTTTCGGTAATATGTTTGCGGGTATTGTGTTGGTCGCCATCGTTGCCGGTCTGCTTGGCAAGATATCCATCCTGCCCGCGATGGTGATGATGTTCGAATTGTTCGTCGGTATCATTCAGGCATTCGTGTTCGGTATGTTGACCATGGTCTTCATGGCGCAGGCAACCCAGGGACACGGCGAAGAGCACCACGAAGAAGCGCATGCAGAAGCGCACGAGATGTAATAATAAAAACAGGATAATCCCAAGGAGGCTTGAATCATGGAAGGTAATATTTTAGATGCGATGCGCTTTGTTGGCGCGGGTTTGGCAATGATCGGTGCCGCAGGTGCCGGTGTCGGTATCGGTTTGAGTGTACAGGGCGCCCTGACCGGCATGGCCCGCAACCCCGATACCTATGGGAACCTCTTGACCAATATGATCCTCGGCATCGCGTTCTCCGAAGCGATCGCGATCTACTGTCTGGTCATCGCGTTCCTGATGCTCTTCAAAGTTGTGTAGGCCCAAGGAGCATTGAAACATGGAAGCATTAGGTATTAATCTCGGTTTGCTCATTGTTCAGATCATTGCGTTCATCATTGTGTTTCTGACACTGAACGCCTGGGTCTATCAGCCCATGCTGGACATGATGGAAAACCGCAAGAAAAAGATCGCTCAGGGTCTTGAAGATGCCCGCGTCGCTGCGGAAGCCCGCAAAGATGCTGAGAATGAGGCGAACAAGATCAAGAACGAAGCCCAGGCGGAAGCCAGCAAGATCGTCCGTGAAGCCACGGAACGCGCTGCTACTGCCGGCAAGGATGTGAAAGCTGCAGCTGAAGCGGAAGCCGCCAAGGCCCGCGATGCTGCGCTGGCAGAAGCAGAACTCGAACGCAATCGCATTCTTGGCGACCTGCGCGGACAAGTTGCTGCGCTTGCCATCGCTGCTGCGAATAAACTGGTCGGCGAAGCTCTCGATGAGAAGAAACAACATGCACTGCTCGATGAATTCTTCTCCGGCGTCAAGTCGGGCAAGGTGGTGGTTGTCGGTGACGAGCTTAAGGGCGAAGCGGCTGTCGTTACCAGTGCGCTCCCGCTCACCAACGATGAGCAGGCAGCCGTCAAGAAGAGCGTTTCTGCGAAGGATTATTCCTTTAAGGTTGACCCCTCCATTCTCGGCGGGCTGGTCATCAAGGTTGATGAGAAGGTGCTTGACGCTTCCGTCGCTGGTAAGCTCGAAGGCTTGCGCCAGAATTTGAAATAAGACTGAAGAAGTCATCAAAGAGGATCTTGATTTTTCAAGATCCTCTTTTTGTTTAATATATATGTCACTGTGCAACGCACTATGTACATTATTGCACGACCCGGGAAAAACCCACCCTTGATTGAGCCGTATTAATACTTTACAATTACAGCCATAATTATCCGGAAAGTACTGTATGAGGTGAAACCGTTATGAACGAGAAACACATCGAGCAGGTACTTGAGATCGAGAAGCAGGCGCAAGAAGTACAGGAAAAGGCGCGAAAGGAAGCGGCAGAAATTCCGGTAAAAGCAGAGCAGGAAGCACAGGCTCTGATCGCCAAAGCCAAATCTGATGCGCATGAAGAAGCGCGGAAAATGATCGCGAGCGCACAAACTAGCGATACATCCGGACAAAGCGGAGCAAGCGGGGATAGTACGAACGATGAGTTCGAAGCCTCTGCAAAGAAAAATTTTGATAAGGCAGTTGCCTTCGTATTGGAACGTGTGATTGGCAAGGTATAACCCATGGCCAGCGGCGTTTCAGGTTACGCGGCGATCAGCACACGTGTGCGGGCAATGTATTCCGACTTGCTCACACCCCAGGATATAACCCGTCTAAGTGATTCTCCAGATTTTCAGTCTTTGGCTGGCGCTCTGAAGAGCACCCCGTACGGGAAATATATATCCGGATTAAAAGATACAGAGTTGACGCCGCGGCGCGTTATTCTGCAGATCCGACAACGACTGGCGGATTCTTATTCGAGCGTGGTTCAACAGGCGCCCGAACAGACCCGTCCGCTTATCAAGCAGATGTATCGATATTTTGAAGTGGGGAATCTCAAAGCCGTTTTGCGCAGCATCCAAACCGTATCTTCCTGGAATTCAGATGTCCCTGCCTGGGAGCGTGTACGCGAAGTTCTCTTTCCCTTTGGGAGTTTCGCCTCCATTCCCGCGCAGGCCATGGTGGATTCAGGAAACATCGCCTCGGCTGTCGACCTGTTGAAGGGTACGCCCTACGAGGCGACCATGTCCTTTGCGATGAAGCGTTTTTCCACCGAGCAAAACCTCTTTCCGCTGGAGGTGGCGCTCGATTTGGACTATTGGCGCGGGCTGTGGGGCGAGATCAAGAACCTCTCCGGCAGGGACCGAGAAATGGGGGCCAAGCTTGTCGGCTCTCTGCTCGACCTGAATAATTTGATGTGGGTGATCCGTTACAAGATCTACCACAAATTATCCGAAGAGGAATTGATCAACTACACCCTGCCATTCGGTTACCGTGTAAAGGATGAGGACGTGCGTGCCATTGCCGCCGGTTCGGATATTGCTGCTGTGGTTTCGCGCATCTACCCGAACATTACGGATGTCAATATGCTGCTCGAACATCCCCAATCCGGGCTGCCGAAACTGGAGCATCACCTCAAACAACAAGTGATGCGGCAATGCATATCGGCATTCATCGGGTATCCATTCCATATCGGGTTGCCGCTCGCATATTTGATCTTGAGCGACTTTGAAGTGCAGGATCTGGTCGTTTTGATCGAAGCAAAATCGTCCAAGTTGAAAGATGAAGAGTTCCATCCGCTGTTGTTGAAGACCAACATGATTCAGTAAGTACTTCACCCTGCCCACCCGGCGGGTTATGAATTGGAGATGCCATGTTATTTCCGAAGGAAATGTCTGAAGTCGAGTTGATCGTTCCATCGAAGGATCTGGTCGCTGTGGCGAAGGTGTTAAGTGGCCGCGGCGTGTTTCATCAGGTGGATAGTTCGTATCTGGGATTGGAAAGCCTTGGCCCCAGCACCTGGCAGGAAAAAGCCGGAAGTCTCTCTGCGATGGAACGAAGGGTCCAAGCCATCATGCAGAGCTTGAGCCTGCCGGAGGAATATCCTGTCAAAGCTGAAGTCGGCTCAATGGTCGACCTGGATGCCCTGCGCCCCTCTGTTGACCGGATCGATGATGAGGTCAAGGGTGTAAGTGACCAGCTTTCAGCTGAAAACAAAAGGCTGGAGTTGCTGGAGAGTCAGCTCCGTCAGATTGAGCCGATTGCGGATGTAAAGGTTGAGGTTGGCGCATTGAGGAAATCCTCTTTCATGCACTCCATCCTCGGCGTGATCCCTTCCGCGAATATCAGCCGTTTGAAGACCAGCCTGCTACGTGTACCGCATGTGTTTTTCACCCTGCGCGAAGACCCTCAAAAACCGGTTGTGTGGATCCTGGGCTCAAAGAGCAATTCCGACGTTTTGGAGCGCGCCGCAAAGAGCGCCTACCTCAACCCGCTGAGCCTGCCCGAGGAATTCAGCGGGACACCCGAACAGATCACCGAATTGCTCAAGAAAGAGATCGAAGTTTCAAAAAAGAAGATTGCCGAGCTGGGGGCGAATCTCGTCGGACTTGCCAGTACTTACAAAAACGATTTACAGAATATGCTTTGGGATGTGCACATTAGCCGCGTCATGGCGGATGCGATTGTGCGCTTTGGCCAGCTTCGCCATACCTATGTGGTGGTGGGCTGGGTCCCGACCTCTGAGTTGGAAACCCTAACCACACGGCTCAAGGAAGCCTCACGTGAAATTTTGATCGAGACAATGGCTACGAGCCGTTCAGGTCACCACACTCAGGTGCCTGTTGCATTGAGCACGAACAAATGGCTCAAGCCGATCCAAATGCTGGTGGGGACGTATGGTCATCCCAGCTACGGTGAGCTTGACCCAACCCTGTTGATGGCGTTCACCTTCCCGCTTTTGTACGGGGCGATGTTTGGCGACCTTGGGCAAGGGTTTGTGCTGCTTGTGCTGGGTATCCTGATGCATAACAGGATATTCATGGGCGGGATGCAAAGCCTGGGTTTGCTGATCGCCTACTGCGGCGCTTCGGCGGCTTTCTTTGGTTATTTGTATGGCAGCATTTTCGGGTTTGAAGGACATTTGATCGAAGAATATCTGCATTTCCATTTCGAGCCGACATGGATCAGCCCAATGGAAAATATTTTGAGCATCTTGAGCATCGCCATCGATGCAGGCATTGTCATATTGATGTTTTCCTTCCTGCTGGGAATGCTCAATAACATCCGCTCCAGAGATTGGGCGCACCTGCTCTTTGGCCATACCGGCATTGCGGCGTTCATCTTTTATATTTGTTTCCTTGCAATGCTTGGCGGATTTTTGGGCGATACCGCCCTGGCGCCCAAGGTGGCCGTCGCCATCAATTCGCTTCCGCTGCCGTTTACAACCCTGCTTGCCGTCTTTGGCATTATCGTGATGTTTGGCGGGTTCTTCAGGAATATGGTAGAAGGCCATACCCTGATCGAAGGCAAGGGTATTGGCGGGTTCTTGATGTTCCTCATCCAGTCGTTGATGGACTTGATCGAAACTGTCATCAGCATGTTGAGCAATACACTCTCGTTCATTCGTGTGGGTGCGTTTGCAGTGGCGCATGGTGGTTTGAGTCTGGCAATTTTCTCACTGGCAGGGCACGAGCCCGATTTCGGTTTCTGGGTCACCATTGTCATCGGGAATATCTTCATCATCGGGTTTGAAGGTTTGATCGTCGGCATTCAAACCATGCGTTTGCATTACTATGAGATCCTGGGCAAGTTCTTCCACGGAGGCGGAATGCATTTCGAACCGCTGAAGTTAAGTCCCTCGAAAGAGGAGGCCTAGCCCCTGGATATTGAACTCCTATTTCAATCGCTATGTAAATTCCGATCCAAAATTATCCATCTAACTAAAAGGAGATAAACAATGTTTTTAGTATTCGCTGTCCTGGTTGGTTTGATCCCGGTAATTCCTGCTGTGGCTTTTTTGCTCAAGAACGGTAATGCCAGCCCTGCTCAGGCGGTTTCTCGCATGGTGAATGGCTTTAATACCTTTAACTTCCTTGTTGGGTTGTTCTCTGCCGGTTTGGCGTTCATGTGGTTCGCTTCGCCAACCTCGGTACTCGCGTCTGGCTCTGCTCAAGAAGCAGCAAATGTCGACCAATATGCCACCCTGGCAGCTGCTCTTTCCACTGGCTTGGCTTGTATCGGCGCGGGTATTGCGGTGGGAAATGCCGGTGCCGCGGCGGTTGGCGCTACCGCGGAGAAGCCTGAATCATTCGGCCGTGCGCTTATCTTCGTGGGTCTCTCCGAAGGAATTGCCATCTACGGCTTGATCATTTCCTTCCTCATTCTTCCGTAACCATCCTCGAAGAAAAAGGATAATTTATGAAGATCCTGGTCATCGGTCACCCTGATGCAGTGCTCGGGTTTTCCCTCGCGGGCGTGGGCGGCAAGGTCGCCACAACAGCCGATGAGGTGAATAAGGCATTGGACGAGGCGCAAGCCAATAAAGACATTGGCATCGTGCTCGTCACGCAGGATGTGGCTGAATTAATCCCGGCCCGCATGGAGCATCTCAGTCTGCGGAGCACCATTCCGCTGGTTGTGGAAATCCCATCGCGCGGCGGAGTTCCCGAGGGCCAGGCATCGCTTGGCGACATCGTCCTGAGGGCGATCGGCATCAAGTTATAGACCTTTCCTGTGCGAAACTGTCACGAGGAAAAAGATTGGATTTGGCGCTATGAAATCTGAAGAAGAAGATATCGAGTTGCTTGCGCGGGCGATCATGGTGGAGGCGCGGGAGGAAGCGGATCAGCTTCACGCCGAAGCCAAGGAGAAGGCAGAAGCTATCCGCAGGCGTGCCCAGGAACAGGCAGAGTCTGAGCGGAAAGCCATCCTGGAGCGCGCAAAACAGGATGCAGACCGTCTTCGCAGCCAGTCATCGGCCACTTCGCAGTTGAAATCCCGCTCGGCACAGTTGGACAAACGTGAAAAGATATTGAACGATGTGTTCGATGAGGTCAGGAAACAGCTCGCATCCATAACGAAACGTCCCGATTATGGTGAGATTGCTTCGATGCTTGCGCGCGAAGCGTTGACCCAGCTGAAGGTGAGCGAGGCCGAAGTACGGGCGGATGAGTCAACACAAAAGACATTGAAATTGGATGAACTCTCCAAAGAACTGAATGGGAAGTTTTCGTCCGGTAAAAAACTGGAGGAGGGCACCGGTGTGGCTGTAAGCGCGGCGGATGGAAAGTTGTATTACGACAACACCCTCGAAACCCGCTTGAGCCGTTTGCAGAGTGTATTGCGTTCCTCCGTTTATAAAGTGTTGATGGGAGAAAAGGCATGAGCGATCAAGTAGGAACGATAACCTGGATCAGCGGGCCTGTTGTGCGCGCCCGAGGGTCTCGCAATGTAGGCATGCTTGAGCTCGTTGAAGTGGGTACGGAACGCCTGGTGGGTGAGGTGATCGGTCTCAAAGGCGACCAGATGACGGTTCAAGTGTATGAAGAAACCGCAGGCATGCAAACCGGTGCTCCAGTGTACGGTACAGGTCTGCCTTTGTCTGTGGAGTTGGGGCCTGGTTTGATCCAAAGCATTTACGACGGCGTCCAGCGTCCGTTGCCGTTGATCGAAGCCGCAATGGGTTCTTTTATCAACCGCGGCGCGCGCTTTGATCCGATCAGCCGTGAGAAGAAATGGAAATTCTCACCCAGGGTCAAAGTTGGTGACGAAGTGAAGGGTGGTGCGATTCTCGGTGCGGTGATGGAGACAGATACTCTCGAACACCGCATCATGCTTAACCCGGACGACTCAGGCACGGTCACTTGGGTGGCCGCTGCGGGTGAATACACCGTAACCGATGCCATCGCCAAAGTAAAAGTTGGCAAAGAGGAAAAATCAGTTTCCATGCTTCAACGCTGGCCTGTCCGCCGGGCGCGTCCATTCACGAACCGCCGCGGTGCGAATATTCCATTGATCACCGGCCAACGCATTCTGGATACGTTTTTCCCTGTTGCGAAAGGCGGGGCGGCGGGTATTCCCGGACCCTTCGGTTCTGGAAAAACAGTCACCCAGCACAGCATCGCCAAATGGGCAGACGCAGAAGTTATTGTTTATATTGGATGCGGTGAACGTGGCAACGAGATGACCGAGGTATTGCAGGAATTTCCGCATCTGGTTGACCCGAGAACGGGTCGACCCCTTATGGAACGCACGGTGCTGATAGCGAATACGTCCAACATGCCGGTTGCGGCGAGAGAGGCCAGCATTTATACCGGCATCACCATCGCCGAGTATTACCGCGACATGGGATATCACGTGGCGCTTATGGCAGACTCCACCTCCCGTTGGGCTGAGGCGTTGCGCGAAGTTTCCGGTCGTTTGGAAGAGATGCCCGCAGAAGAAGGATATCCCGCTTACCTTGCCGGTCGCCTTGCAGAATTCTATGAACGGGCTGGGTATGTGGATAATTTGAACGGCACACAGGGCTCGGTTTCCATTGTAGGCGCTGTGTCGCCTCCCGGTGGTGACTTTTCAGAACCTGTGACCCAACACACCAAACGTTTTATCCGCTGTTTCTGGGCGTTGGATAAGTCTCTCGCTTCCGCCCGTCACTTTCCTGCCATCAACTGGCTGGACAGCTACAGCGAATATATCGACGATGTGGCTGCCTGGTGGCGCGAAAAGGTTGGCAAGGATTGGTTGACGATGCGCAACCGCGCGATGGAGTTGTTGAGCGAAGAAAGCCGCCTCTCACAGATCGTCAAACTGGTCGGGCCAGATGCGCTTCCCTACACCGAGCGCATGGTGCTGGAAACCACACGCCTCATCCGTGAAGGGATTTTGCAGCAGAATGCCACCGAGGCTGTGGATGCGTATTCCTCCGTCGAGAAACAGATCCGCCTGCTTGAGCTGGTGCTTTACTTCCACGAGCGCGGCATGGCGATCATCAAACGCGGTGCGCCGATCAATTTGATCCATGACCTTCCCGTGGTCGATACGATCATTCGTGCCAAATCGACTGTAACGAACGAAGAGATGCACAAGTTCGACGACATTCAAAAACAGATTGACGAGCAAATGGGTCAACTGGATGCGGAGTACAGATCATGAGCGAAGTAACAGTACAAGGCGGTCAGGAAGTCGTTGGTGTTGGACGCATTGAAGGTCCGATTTTGGTCGTCGAAGGCGCGGTGAACGTCAGTTACGATGAAGTGGTTGAAATCCAGGATTCGCGCGGACAGATACGCCGCGGGCGCGTGCTCGAAGTGGGCGAGGGCTTTGCCGTGATTCAGGCATTTGCAGGCTCCACCGGGCTCTCGATTGACGGGACACGTGTACGCTTTTTAGGGAACACCCTGCATATTCCCGTTACCGAGGAAATGCTTGGGCGTATCTTCGATGGCTTGGGCAATCCGATCGACGGCGGCCCGGAACCGTTGACGGATCACTATGCCGATGTAAACGGCCAGCCCATCAACCCGACGGCGCGTATTTATCCTCGTGATTACATTCAGACTGGCATCTCCACCATTGATGGTGTGAATACCCTCCTGCGCGGGCAGAAACTGCCCTTGTTCTCTGGTGCGGGTATGCCGCATGACCAACTTGCCGCGCAAATCGTGCGTCAGGCAACCCTGGGTAAAGTGGCAGGCGCGCCGCAAACCGAAGGCGAAGAATTCGCGATCGTATTTGCTGCGATGGGTGTCAAGAACGATGTGGCCGATTATTTTCGGCGTTCCTTTACGGAAAGCGGAGCGCTGACCCGTGTGGCGATGTTCCTCAACCTGGCCGATGATCCGCCAGTGGAGCGTATCGTCACGCCGCGCGCGGCATTGACCTTGGCGGAATATCTTGCCTACGAACGTGAAATGCATGTGCTGGTTGTGCTCACCGATATGACCAACTATGGTGAAGCCCTGCGCCAGATCTCGAACGTGCGCGGTGAAGTGCCAAGCCGTAAAGGTTACCCAGGCTATCTATATAGTGATCTCGCCTCAATGTATGAACGTACCGGGCGCATCCGCACGAGCAAAGGTTCCATTACGCAGATACCTATTCTTACCATGCCGAACGACGACATCACGCATCCCATGCCCGACCTGACCGGGTACATCACCGAAGGCCAGATCGTGTTGGGACGCGAACTTAACTTTGCGGGCATTTATCCTCCTGTGGCTGTTCTGCCGAGTCTTTCGCGTTTGATGAAGGATGGCATCGGCAAGAATCGTACACGTGACGATCATCCGCGTTGGGGAGCCCAGCTGTATGCGGCGTATGCTAAAACACAGGACGTTCGTGCGCTGGCATCCGTGATCGGCGAGGAAGAGCTCAGTGAGGTTGACCAGAAATATCTTAAGTTCGGACGCGCATTCGAGCGTGAATTCGTCAACCAAAGCTTCACTGAAAATCGCACCATCGAGCGTACGCTTGAGATCGGTTGGAAGCTCCTTTCGATGCTCCCAAAGAAGGAACTGACGCGCGTCACGCTCGACGAGATCGCGCAATACTACAAGGGCGACGATGCCTCAAATTAATATTGCCCCCACCCGCACGAACCTGATCCGCCTCAAGAAGGAATTGCGATTTGCAAAAGAGGGCTATGAGATCCTCGACCGCAAACGCGAAGCTCTGACAGGCGAACTGGTTCGTGTGGCAAAAGAAGCGGATACCCTTCAAAAAGAGGTCTGGGCTTTATTGCAGACCGCTTACGATGCGATGGAAAAAGCCCGCCTCGTGATGGGCTCTGACCATGTGGAATGGGCTTCGCTGGCAGTCAACAAAACGGTGGAAGTCCATTTGCGCCTGCGCGGCATCATGGGGGTGGCGATCCCGCAGATCGAAGCGCGCGGCGAGCCGCCCAAACTCCCTTACAGCCCTGGCGATACATCCGCGGCATTGGATGAGGCCAGTGATGCCTTTCGTGAAGTGCTCCTGCGCATTCCTCAACTTTCCATGCTGACGGCTGCCGTCTGGCGCCTGGCGAACGAATTGCGAAAAACCCAGCGTCGTGTGAATGCGCTCCAGCATATTTTCATTCCGCAGTATAAGCACCAGATCGAGTTCATTGTCAGTTCCCTGGAGGAACGCGAGCGTGAGGAAACCTTCCGTCTTAAGTGGCTGAAAACCAAGATGACCAAAGAGGCGGCATAGGCTCGCAACGAATGGGAATTCAGACTATCATCCCCGCAGGAATTTGGTTATACTATTCTCACCAAAGAATGTAAGAGCGGTTCGGGCACAAAAAATAAAAAACTTCGCACGAAAAGGAGCTCACTATGAAATTTGGCGTATTGGGAACCGGAGTTGTGGGACAGACGATTGCCTCGAAACTTGTGCAATGCGGTCACGAAGTGATGATGGGCGGACGGGATGCCGATAACCCGAAGGCGGTTGCATGGGCAAAAGAACAAGGCGTAATCCATGCCCTGTTTGGCACCTTTGCGAACGCCGCCGCGTTTGGTGATATTCTCTTCAATTGCACGCTGGGCACCGCTTCCTTGAACGCCATGCGGCTGGCTGGCGCTGAAAATATGAAGGGCAAGATATTAATAGATACCGCCACTCCGCTCGATTACTCGACGGATGCGTGGAGCCTGACGGTCTGCAATACCGACTCGTTGGGAGAACAGATCCAGCGCGAATTTCCAGATACATTTGTGGTCAAATCCCTCAACACGGTCAACTGTGAAATCAGCATCCACCCGACCATGCTTCCCGAAAAGACAGATGTCTTCGTCAGCGGCAACAGCCAGGATGCCAAGGCAACAGTCACAAAACTGTTGAAGGAATGTTTCGGCTGGCGGTCTGTAGTCGACCTTGGCGATATCACCACATCGCGCGGTGTGGAAATGTACGTTCTGCTGTGGCGCTGCTTCCGAAAATCAGCTTCTTCTTATTACTTCAACATCAAATTGGTGCGGGCGGAATAGAAAATCCCTCGTTTGGCAGTCATGGGTTTTGGCGATAGAATTGCCAAAACCCTTTTTGTTATCTGTTCACGGAGATAAATTCGATTATGGAATTAAAGCAAATGTTCGTCGACTTCCCATTCTCATTACCCTCAACCATCCCGGATGTGGAGATTAATGGCATTGCCATCGACAGCCGCACAGTGAAACCTGGAAATCTTTTTGTCGCCATGCGCGGGCGCGATTCAGACGGACATGCATATATTCAAAAAGCGATAGCCAATGGAGCAGCGGCGGTCGTGGGAGATCGGGAAGTGGGCGGATTCTCCGTTCCGTACCTTCAACTCGAAGACGCGCGTCATTCCCTGACCTGGCTTGCTGCTGCGTTTCATGGCTTTCCCGCCCGTAAGCTGACCGTCATCGGTATAACCGGCACCGATGGCAAAACGACCACAAGCAACCTGCTCTATAAGATCCTCATTGCGGCAGGTATCAAAGCCGGAATGATCTCGACCGTCAACGCTGTGATTGGGGATGAAGTGCTGGATACAGGCTTTCACGTCACCACGCCGGATGCGCATGACGTTCAACGTTATCTCGCCAGGATGGTGGATGCCGGGTTGACTCATGTCGTGTTGGAGACGACCTCCCACGGCTGGGCACAGCATCGCATCGATGCCTGCGAGTTCGACATCGCCGTGGTGACCAACATCACACACGAACATATGGATGAGCATGGCGGTTACGAAAATTATCGCGCCGCCAAAGCGCGCTTATTCAGCAGCCTCGAATGGACTCGTGAAAAACCACAGGGTAACCCGCGTCTGGCTGTCATCAACTTTGACGATAAGAAATCTTTTGATTTCCTAAATGACCTTATCAAAACGAACAAGGTCAATTATGGGCTGGGGGATGGAGCGGAGGTCCGCGGCGTGGATATTGAATACAGCCCATCGGGTATCCACTTTACGGCGGTCGGTCGGGATTTTCGCGTAGTCACATTGAGCAATCTGGTTGGGGCGTACAATGTTTCGAATTGCCTTGCCGCCTTGACTTCCGCCGTATTTGGTCTTGGAATCGACCCACAAGCGGCATCAAATGGGATAGCCTCCTTGGAAGGTATCCCTGGCCGCATGGAACGCATCGATATGGGACAGAACTTCACAGCTATTGTGGATTTCGCTCATACGCCGAATGCGTTGAAGGTTGCCCTGGAGGCAGGCAGAACAATGACGAACAAACGAGTCATTGCCGTTTTTGGCTCGGCTGGATTGCGCGACAAGGAGAAACGCCGCATGATGGCAGAGACCTCCGCAGAGCTGGCCGATCTGACCGTGCTGACTGCCGAGGACCCGCGCATCGAATCGTTGGATGGAATCCTTGAAGAAATGGCAGCGGGTATCAGGTCCAGGGGCGGACGCGAAGGAGAGACCTTTTGGCGGGTACCAGATCGCGGCGAAGCCATCAAGTTTGCGTTGAAGCTGGCTCAAGTAGGAGATATCGTGCTTTCTTGCGGGAAGGGACATGAACAATCCATGTGCTTTGGAAAGACCGAATATCTGTGGGACGATCGCACGGCGATGCGTGCAGCACTGGCAGATTATCTAGGTGTGGATGGCCCGAAGATGCCTTATTTACCGTCACAGGATAAAAAAGAAGAGGAGTGGTTGAAGGGATGAGTAATTGGATTTCGCGTGTGACGTTGCAAGGCAAACATGTTCGATTGGAACCGATGAGCGAGGCGCACATTCCCGGGTTAACTGCCATTGGAGCCGGGCAGGATTTTTGGAACTTCATGTTATATGGCGATATCGCAACTGAAAACGATATGCGCAAATGGGTTCTTGATATTCTCGAACGCGAAACAAAAGGGACTGACCTGCCCTTTGTTGTCATTCATCTTGCATCAGACCGGGTGGCAGGCGCAACCCGCTATTTGAACATTGTGCCCAAAGACCGCGGCCTCGAAGTGGGCGGCACCTGGTATGGCGCCGATTTTCAACGTACGGCGGTCAACACAGAATGCAAATACCTTTTGCTGCAGCATGCCTTTGAGACCCTGGGGACGATCCGTGTGCAGATCAAAACCGACTCGCGCAATGAACGCTCCCAGCGTGCCATTGAACGGATTGGCGCAAAAAAAGAGGGCGTCCTGCGCAATCATATGATCCTGCCGGATGGATATATCCGCCATTCGGTGTTCTATAGCATCATCGATTCAGAATGGGCGGAGGTGAAGAGCAACCTGCAAGGAATGCTGGCGAAGTACGAAAAGTAAGCAGTTCTCTATTGAGTCTGCTGTGGGATTGTGAAATAGAATCGAGTCCCCTGTCGGAATTCACTCTCGAACCAGATCCGGCCGCCATGCATTTCGATCAGATTTTTCGTGATGCTCAAACCAAGCCCGGTGCCGGGGGCTTCGCGCACTTTTTCATCTGCCGAGCGAAAGAACTTGCTGAAAAGCTGCTGCTGATCTTCGGGGGTCATGCCCAGCCCATTGTCCCGAACCGTGATCTGAATCATATTCTCCATCTGTATAGCTTCAATATTTACCTCGCCGCCTTCCGGAGTATATTTGTTCGCATTGCTCACCAGGTTGGTGAGGATCTGCGCGAGGCGCGTACGGTCACACCAGGCTTTCGGCAATCCTTCCGGGATCTCCAGGGTGAGTGTTTGCTTCTTTTGCTCCAATTGCGTCCGGGTCAGGTTTGCCACTTCATCGACTACATCCCATACAGGCACAGATCTCGGTTCGATGCGCAGATTTCCGCTTTCGATACGCGAAATATCTGCAAGGTCCGAGACCAGCGTTGCCATGCGGTTGACGTTATTGCGGATGGTCGTCAAGAAACCGGCTTGATTCTCATTCAAGGGCCCCGTCGCCCCGGCGAGCATCAGGTCGCTGTAGCCCTTGATGGAGGTCATCGGCAGTTTGAGTTCATGCGTGACAATGGAGACGAACTCCGATTTCGACTTGTTCGCCGCCACCGCTTCATCCCGCGCCTCGGCCAGTTCCTGAGTCCTTTGCTTGACTCTCTCCTCCAGGCTGGTATACAGCTCGTTCAGGTGCTGGGTCATGGTGTTGAAATTCTCGCTCAACAAGGTGATCTCATCCTTGAAAAGCAGATAGCTTATATTCACCTGCTGGTCGAAGTTGCCCTGGCTGATCTTGGTGGTCGCATCGGTCAACTGCACCAGCGGGCGGGTGAGGGTGACAAAGGCGGCGATCCAGAACCAAAGAGCTGTGAGAGCGAAGACGCCTGTAATTGTAAAAAGCACAGCCTGAATGCTCTGATTCAAACTGAACAACTGATCAATTGGTTGAGCCACAATGACCGATCCCTGCTGGATGCCAGAGATCGTGAGCGGATGGCCCAGGATGCGATATTCCGTGCCATCACTATAAGTGACATTCACTGCGGGCAACTCCGCGCCGGACAACCAGCCTTCGTTGATCAGCTTTTCATAGCCGGTGTCGCTGTTGATGGTGGAAACGGTGATGGCATTGTCCTTGACGATGGCGACCTCGGTGTTGATCACCTGGCTGATGTTTTGTATGTAGGCTTCATCCATGTAAAAGGCGGTTAACACCACCCCGCTTAATTCCCTTGTAATGGGATCATAGACTGGTGCAACGCCGATCACCTGTGACCCCTGTGGCGCGATCGCGACGTTACTTGCTGCACTTCCACTCTGTAGTGCCTGTGCGATCAATTCCTCACGGATGCTTACGGCGCTCTCACTGACTTGCAGCCTGCGTGTGATGTTTGGCCCGCCATAAAAATAGGCCGGGTCGCCGGGTTGAAAATCTGCTGTGTAAAGCGAGAGTTCCTGCAGGCCGAGTTCATCCTTGATCGTCAACAAGTCATTTGTGGAGGAACTATCGGAAAAGGCATTCCCGATCTCGGCTTGTTTGGCAAGCAGGGCGGCATTATTTCGCGCCAGCACCTCAGAATTTTCGATGAGCGCTCCAACCGAGTCTGCAATTTCGGCCAGGCGGCGGTCGGCTTCCTGCTCAATGCGGCTGGATATGATGCGATTGGTGAGCGGCGAAAGGAAAACAACCAGGAGAAGGATAGTCAGGGCAAGCGGGAAGACCAGCTTTGCCTGAATGTTCAGGTATTTTTCATTGACCAGTTTTTTGATTTCCTGCATCACGTTGATCTCTACCCATTCTTGCGCCTGAGCATGAACATGCCAAGGCTGACAAGAGCGACAATGACAACTCCGACCACCACCAGGATGATGGGGGAATTGAGGTCAAGGCCGGAGTTTGAAGCGGCATTCTCGGCTGGCGACATCACCATGAACTCGGGGTTCAGGGAAGGCGCGGGAATTTCATTGTTGACGGCGGGAAGGTCATTCTTTAAAAAGGAGGCTACAGCGTCGGCGTCCTGCGGAGTCAGGGAGGAATATGCATACCAGGGCATAAGAATGAGGCGGCGTCCATCACGGCCAATGCCGGTGATGATGGAACGTTTGACCTCTTCGTTCGTCCATGAGCCGATGCCGGTTTCTTCATCGGGGGTGATATTGCCGCCGTAGACGATACCCCATGGGCCTTCATAGGGTTGCCGCCCGGCGAGATATTTTTCCATGAGTGGCGCACCCGTGTTAGGGTCGACCGGGGTATGGCAATCGGTGCAGCCCATCACATGATTGACAAGATATGCGCCAAGCGCAGGCGAGTTGACGGGGTCGGGCAGGGAGACTCCTTCCTGATAGGGAAGGGCAGCCAGACCATCGGTGATGACTGTGCGTTGCGGAACTTCGTTCTTAATCGCGCGCACGGTGCGCAGGAAGGCGACGATGGCGTTTACATCCTCATCTGCCATGCCGTTGTAGACGTGATATGGCATGACCGGGAAAAGAATCTCCCCGTTAGCGGAGAGCCCGGTTTTGATGGCGATCTTGATCTGCTCATCGCTCCATGCGCCGATGCCGGTCTCTTCATCCTGGGTGATGTTGCGCGAATAGACCACTCCAGCAGGACCGAGGTCGAAGGCACGGCCACCAGCCATGAACTTGGCTTCGTCTAGCGCCTGGTTGCCGTCGAAGGCGATGACCTGAATTTGTTCCAATGTGAGGGTTTGGGGATTTTGGTATTCAGAGGTATCTGGGGTATGGCAGGAGGTGCAGCCGCTGATGCTGGCAAGATAACGCCCGCGGGCTATGGGGTCGTCTGCCTGAATTTCTGCAGAGGCTCCGGCGGGGTGTGAAAGGCCGAGTAACCCGAGAAAGGCAAGAAAAAGGGAAAGCTCAATAACGATAAATTTCCTCATGCCGCTACTCCTCAAATAAGATAAAAATCATCCATAAATTATACATCCCTGCCCAATAAATCTAACAATCAGATTTGATAACAGTTTAGTTTCAACTTTGCGGTTGCAGCAGGTCCCATTTGTTACCGTACAAGTCTGAGAAGACGGCCACTGTGCCATAGACCTCCTGCCTTGGATCCTCCATGAACTGCACACCCTGCGATTTCATGTAACGATAATCCCGCCAAAAATCGTCGGTATGAAGGAAGAGAAAGACGCGCCCGCCGGTTTGGTTCCCAATGGCGGCGGCTTGTTCGGGTGAGTCTGCTTTAGCGAGCAGGAGGGCGGTTTGACCACCGCGCGGTCGGACGAGCACCCAGCGTTTCTTTTCGTCCAGGGGCGTGTCTTCGAGCAGTTCGAATTGCATGGCGTTCGTGAAGAAGTGGATGGCTTCGTCATAATCGCGGACCAGATAGGTGAGGTGAGCAAGGAATTGTTTCATGGGAGTGGAAATGATAAATGGTTAGAGTCCGTTGGCGGCGGGGAGAGAGGCGCTGCTTCGGCGTTTGGAAAGCTGGTCGAGCAGGATCAGGCCCAGGGTGCTGGTCAAGCCAATGAGCAGACCTCCGATCCAAATGGCGCGCGGCGAGATGTTGTCGTTGAGAAAGCCGCCGATGAGCGGGGCAAGCGTACGCGACACACCCCAACCAAACCAATAAAGACTCATGTATCTCCCGCGCAGGTCGGCTGGAGCGATATCGGCCACATATTTGCTAGCGGTGGGCACAACGATGAGTTCGCCAAAGGTGAGAATGATCATGCTGACCCAAAAGCCCCAGAAGCCGGTCATGAGTGCCACACTGCCTGCGCCAAGGGCATAGACCAGCATGCCAATGCCCACCACGGGCAGTGTTCGATTTTTGCGCGTGACATTCGTGACCGCATATTGAAGAAAGACACACATAACCGCGTTGGTAGTGGGGATCCAACCATACAACACCTCGGGCACGTTGAAGTTGGTCTTGGCATACACGGGCATGAGAATCCACAAGATGGATGGCGCGATAAGCCCCAGCCCAACCAGGGCAACGAAGGCCATGTAAGGTCTGTCTTTGAAGACGCGCAGATAACCGTCGGATCGCGCCGCTTCTTTCGCAGTCGAGGCCTGCCCGGCTAAAGCGGAAGTTTTTACTTCGCTGAGAGTTTTATCGAGGGTCTCACGCGCAAATACCAGCCAAATGAATCCGTACATCAGAAATCCGGCGGATGCGCCATAGAAAGCAAGCGCATATGAAGTGGAAGCAAGGAAGCCGCCAATGGCAGGTCCGATGCCGAAGCCGGTGTTATTGGCGATGCGATTGATGGCGTAGGCATCTGTGCGTTGTTCAGGGGGAATCATATCGGCCAGCATAGCATCGGCCCCAACCTGATACAGTGGATTGGACAAGCCCACCAGCGCCATAAGCAGGGCAAATTGCAGATAGGTTTCAGCTTGTACAAGGAAGAAATAGCCTGTGCCCATCATGCCCAGGCTGACGACCATCACAACCTTACGACCGATGCGGTCGGCCAGGGTTCCGGCGAGGAAGGATGCGAAAAGCCCCACGCCCGCATTGATGGAGATGAGCGATGCCACCGTGCTGAGCGGCAGACCCAGTTTGCCGCCCGCATAAATAAGCGTGAACGGCCAGACCATGCCGCCGCCCGCGGTGCTGATGAGAATGCCGAAGATCATGAGCCAGTATTGGCGGGGATATTGGTTGTAAAGGGTTTTGAGATTGGTCATTTGTAGAAAGTGGAAAGTGGGGAGTGGAGGAGGGATAGTTTACCATGCCCCTCCGGCTTTGCTGCCGAGGAAGACCTGACAGGTTGTCACAGTTCCCGAATCGACCAGGATGACTTTGATCCAAGTCGTCCCGGCTGACTCTCGCCTCGCTAAAACCTGTCAGGTCTGGTTTTCGATAATGGAGAGACCTTTAAGGTCTTACACCTTCACCATTTCAAAATCATCGTTGGTTGATTTGGAAGAGGATGGAGGACATGCTGGCGAAGGTTGGATAGGCAAGGTGAAACGCTTTTGTCCTGTCACTGTTATCAAGCATGTACCTTTGCAATGGCTATCTGTCAATACCTGATATGAATGAATATGTAATATATGCAACAGAACCTACAAGAAGTAAAAATCCCCATACCAGCACTGCTAAAGTAGTTAATATAATAATCATTGTCATTGATTTAGATGTAAATACATTCGTGAAAGATTTACGCTTTACTAAAAAGTATATACCTGTCAGCATACCGAGTAAATAGATTGAGAATAATATTCCCGATGACATAGTTGATCGTAAGCTCCTGAGGGGGAAGATTTATCTTTATTTATTCTTTTTTCCATTATTAATTTTTTATGGCAAGCCCTCGCAGGCAACCCCGTCATTGTCTTCATCAAGGCGATGGATATCACCTGCGCCGACAGATATGCAGTGATCAAAACAGGATTGCGCGCTTTCATGTGTTGAAAAATCGCTGCAATTCAAAGTGTCGCTGCTACAAGAGCATCCACCTGCTATGGATGTAATGACTGGTTGAGTGGAAAAAACAAAAGGTGTATTGGTCTCAAAGACATAATCCGTTGGCTGCGCAACATTTGTCTGCAACTCGAAAATAAACAGTGTCGCTGTTGCTTCCACTGTGATTGTGGATGCTAGAACCTCTGTCGGCAATGGGCTTGGCACGGGTGTTGTAGTGGAGGCAGCCGAAGTTTGTGCTTGTGCAGCGGAGACTGTTTGGAAGATGACAGTTTCCAAAGGAATCGTTTGCGGAGAAGTCGATACAGGGTTGGGGGAGATGGAACTTATATCTATCAGGTTGATGAAAGCCGTTCCAATACAGCACATGGCGCATATAAAACCGCCTGAGAGGATGATGATCCCAGTGGTTGAGTTTTTAGTTTGACGTTTTGACATATAGCCTCCGCTCTTTCTGCCCATTTTCCAAGTATACGACAAAACAAAAAACGAACTACCCAGATTGTTCCAAACTTCCGTGCAATCCGTGTACAAAGCCCCTATCTCGCCGTCAAATGAATCCCCGCGATCATGCAGCGCACCGAGCCGCCTGCCAGCTCGATGGTGGGGATGTGCAGAGGCAATAACTTTGCGCTCTTTTCGATGATCTTTACCTGCTCTTTGCTCAGTGCCTTTGCCGCCCGTTCGGAAAGTGCCAGCACGCGATGCTTCGCGCCGGTCATCTCAAAGGCATTGCCTGCGAACTCATTCACCTGCTCGCGGCTCAGGTTGATGACTCTCCGTCCACTGGCGGTGAGACGGTCTTCAACCTCTTTTCTTCGCGCCGGATCGGCGATCACGTCCAGGCAGATGAGCGCATATTCGGTGGCGATGCTCATGATGACGTTGGTGTGATAGATCGGCCTGCCATTGTGGTCCGATGTGTCGAAGGCCATCGGCTCATAGCCAAACGTGGTACAAAAGCGTTCTAAAATAACCGGGTCGGCCCGGTTGGATTTGCCCACGTATGCCAGCCGTTCGAGGTGGTCGAAGACCATCGCGCCGGTCCCTTCGAGGAAGAGCTGGTCATACTCCAGTCCGGAGTAATCCACCACTTCTTGCACGCGGTAATCAGATTTGAGCATCTTGATTACATCATGTCGTCGTTCGCGCCTGCGGCTGGGGGAGTACATGGGGAAGAGGGCGACACGTCCGCCGTGATGGGTGGAGAACCAATTGTTGGGGAAAACCGAGTCGGGCGTTTCATGTTCCCCGTAATCTTCGAAGACGTGGATTTTTACGCCTTCATGCGTGAGCGTCTCCACGGCGCGGTCGAATTCATCGCGCGCCTGGGCGGCGATCACTTCGGGGGCGAGGTCTGATGGAATGAATTGAAAGGCATTGTCTGCCGCGGTCTCCGGGTTGGAATTAAAGCGATGCGGACGGATCATCACTCCCGCCGTGGGGGCTTGCACGTGTTGGTAGTTCATAAGACTCCAGGTTTGGCGAATTTGTCTGACATTGTAACAAAAAACGGACGAAGCTAATTCGTCCGTTTTTCAGTGCAATCCGTGTACAGAAAAATTACAACTCGCTCAACTCCACAAACTTCAAACTGGGATTCTTCTCGGTGTAATACTTGAGCATAAACGGTGTCTGGAAGAGAGCTGTCCATGCCTCGCGTGAGTCGCGCGCCAGGATGGCTTCGGGTCGGTTTTGCAGGGCTTCGATGTCCTCGTCTGCGCCTTTGATCCAGCGCAGCAGGGTGTGCGGCATGCGCTCCAGTTCGGTTTTGACGTTGTACTCCGATTCCAAACGCGCCTGCACCACGTCGAATTGCAACTGTCCCACCACAGCCAGGATCGGCTCGCGTTTGAAGGCGTTGACGTTGTACAAAATTTGCACTGCGCCTTCGCTTTCGAGTTGGGCGAGTCCCTTGCTGAATTGCTTTTGCTTGCCCACATCCAAATTGCGCAGCAGGCCGAAATGCTCCGGTTGAAAACGCGGCAGCGGTGCGAATTGAATCACCCTGCCGGTGCAAAGCGTATCGCCGATGGCAAACATGCCGTTGTTGGGCAGTCCCAGCACATCGCCGGGATGGGCCTCGTCGATGATCTCGCGCTCGTTGGCGAAGGCTTTATAGGGCCGCATCAGCTTGAGCGTCTTCCCACTCTGTGCGTGGATCAGGTCCATCCCACGTTCGAAGCGCCCGGAGCAGATGCGCAAAAAGGCCACACTGTCGCGGTGCTTCGGATTCATATTCGCCTGCACTTTGAAAATGAATCCGGAAAACTCGGCATCGTCTGGTGCAATCTCGCCCGCATCGCTGATATAAGGCTGAGGCGGCGGCGCATATTTGATGAAGGACTCGAGGAAGATTCTCACACCGAAGTTGGTGAGCGCGCTTCCAAAAAACACCGGGGTCTGCTTCTCCCCCAAGACCTGATCGTGGCTGAAAACGACTCCCACCTCATCGAGCAATTGAATGCTTTCCATCAGGTGGCTGTATTGCTTTTCCGAAAGGACGCCGCTCTCTTTCAGATTGTCCATCGGGATGAACACTTCGGGAGCCATGCGCTCGTTGCGTTCGGTGCGCTCGAAAAGATTGACGCCTTTCGCTTCACGGTCATACACACCCTGAAATTGCGGACCGTCGCCGATGGGCCAGTTCATTGGGATAGGTTCCATGCCAAGTACCTTCTTGATCTCATCGAGTAGATCAAGCGGGTCGCGAGCCGGGCGGTCCATTTTATTGATGAAGGTAAAGATCGGAATGCCACGCTTGCGGCAAACCTCAAAGAGCTTCAGCGTCTGTGGTTCAATGCCCTTGGCGGCGTCAATGACCATCACCGCGCTATCGACCGCCGAAAGCGTGCGATAGGTATCTTCGGAAAAGTCCTGATGCCCCGGTGTGTCGAGCAGGTTGACGATGTGTCCCTGGAAGGGGAATTGCAGCACCGTCGAGGTGATGGAAATGCCACGCTCACGTTCCATCTCCATCCAGTCGGAGGTGGTGGCGCGCTGGTTTTTCCGTGCGCGTACATTGCCTGCCAGTTCGATGGCATTTCCATATAAGAGCAGTTTTTCAGTTAGCGTGGTCTTGCCAGCATCCGGATGTGAAATAACCGCGAAGGTTCTACGCGGGGCAATCATGCCAGATGGGGCAGGAGAATGATTTGTTTCAATAGATATTTCGTTTTGCATGGTATTCCAAAAACGCACAAAAAGACTTCCGAAGTCCCAAAGACTTCGGAAGTCTTTATTCAACTTTTTTAGCGTCGATCTCGCCCGCCACCACTGCGACGATCTCCGCCGCCACGCCCACCCCGATCACCACCGTTGCGTGGGCCGCCGCGTCCGCCACCACCGCCGCGCGAGCCGCCCTTATCCTTCTCGCGGGCTTCTTCGAGCGTCCAGCCTTCGAGCACGGCCTGGCGGGAGAGGCGCACCTTGCCACCTGCATCCACATCGGTGACCATCACGGTCAGTTCATCGCCAACCACACAAATGTCTTCGACCTTCTCCACGCGCTCGCTGTCGAGCTGGGAGATGTGTACGAGTCCATCCATACCTGGCAGGATATTCACGAAGGCACCGAAGGCTTCCACACGTACGACCTTGCCAGTGTAGATGTTGCCAGCCACAACCGACTCGCCCATGGCTTCGATGCGTTCCTGTGCAACCTTTGCGCCCACACCATCGGTGGAGGCGATGTAAACAGTGCCGTCTTCCTCAATGTCGATCTTGACGCCGGTTTCTTCCTGCAAGGCGCGGATGTTCTTTCCGCCGGGGCCGATCAGCGCACCGATCTTATCCACCGGGATTTTCACAGTGATGATGCGCGGAGCATGCGGTTTCAATTCCTTGCGGGCTTCAGACAGTACAGCCAGCATCTTATCCATGATGGACATGCGAGCGATACGAGCCTGTTCGAGTGCTTCCTTCATCATCTGGGTGCTCAGGCCGCTGATCTTGATGTCCATTTGCAAAGCAGTGATGCCTGCAGCGGTACCGGCAACCTTGAAGTCCATATCGCCGAGATGATCTTCGGTTCCTTGAATGTCGGTCAAAATTTGATAACGTCCGCTGTCGTCGGTGATGAGGCCCATGGCCACACCGGAGACAGGCGCCTTGATTGGCACACCTGCATCCATGAGCGCAAGAGTCGAACCGCAGACGGAGCCCATTGAGGTCGAGCCGTTGGAGGACAATGCCTCGGAAACGACACGGATGGCATAAGGGAAGGTTTCTTCATTCGGGATGACCGGTTCCAATGCACGTTCTGCCAGCGCTCCATGCCCAACCTCGCGCCTGCTCTGGCCGCGAAGAGGCTTGACCTCGCCGGTGGAGAACGGTGGGAAGTTGTAATGGTGCATGTAACGTTTGGTATCGTTGGGGGAGAGGTTATCCAATTCCTGCGCTTCGCCGAGAGTTCCGAGTGTTGCAAAGGAAAGAATTTGAGTCTCACCGCGCGTGAACAGACCGGTTCCATGTGCACGGGGTGAAACGTTCACGTCGCACCAGATCGGGCGGATCTCGGTCGGCTTGCGGCCATCGGGACGGGCACCCATGCTCAAAATGCGCTCGCGGACAATGGCCTGCTCTGCCAGTTCGAATCCCTCGCGGAACTCGTTGACTACCATGTAATCGGCTGCATTGCCACCTTCGGGCACGGTGCAGAATTCTGCTTCGGCGGCTTCCTTAATGGTTGCCATGCCGGTGTAGAACTCCACCTTGGAAAGCGGCTTGTCGAGCAATTCGTTCATCGGCCCGCTGACGCGGGCGAAGACTTTGTTCTTCACCTCATCACTGGGTAGATGCAGTTTTACTTCACGTTTGGGCTTGCCGATCTCGGCAGCCATTTGCAATTGCACATCGATCAACGGTTGAATGGATTTATGTCCGAGCTCCAGGGCCTGAACCATCACATCTTCGGGGATTTCGTTTGCGCCGCATTCCACCATGAGGATGGCATCCTTCGTCCCGGCAATGCGCAGATCGAGGTCGGAGGCGTCCATTTCAGCAAAGGTCGGGTTGATGACGAACTCGCCGTTCACACGGGCAACCCGCACAGCACCCACAGGCCCGCCCCAGGGAATATCCGAGATCATGATCGCAGCCGAGGCGGCGTTGATGGCAAGGATATCCAGCGGGTTGACGCCATCTGCCGAGAACGAGTACATGATGACTTGCACTTCATTGCGCATGCCGTCTTGGAACAATGGGCGTAGAGGTCGGTCGGTCAAACGAGCGGTGAGGATCGACTCCGTAGAGGCGCGGCCTTCCCGGCGGAAGAAGGAGCCGGGGATCTTTCCTCCCGCGTACAGTCTCTCTTCGTATTCCACGCTCAAAGGGAAGAAGTCGATGCCTTCGCGCACGCCGCCCATGGTGGCAGAGGCGAACACGATGGCTTCGTCGATGCCAAGCGTTAACGCGCCGCCAGCCTGTCCGGCTAGGCGACCCGTCTCGATGGTTACCGTCTTGTTGCCAACGACGGCTGAATAACGTTTACCTTCGGGTTTCATATTTGATTGTCTCCTAAATGTGGGCGAATTTCGATTCGCCCCTGTAAAATTCCGCCTGCGGGTCAGGGACTGAAGAGTGGGAATAACAGAGGTTATTCGCGCTATTCAATTCCTGACGGCGGCTTAAAAAGACCCTAAAGGTCTCGAGGACCTTTAGGGTCTAAAACTCTTACTTGCGGCGCAGCTGCAAACGATCGGTTACATTCATATACGCCTGATAATTACTCTGGCGCAGGTACGTGAGCAATCGGCGGCGCTGGCCGACGAGCTTGAGCAAACCACGGCGGCAGGATTGATCCTGCTTGTTGCTGCGCAAGTGCTCGGTCAACTGGGTAATGCGGTTGGTGAGGATTGCGATCTGAACTTCCGGTGAGCCAGTATCTTTCTCGTGGCGGTGGAAATCCTCGATCGCCTTCGTTTTGACTTCCTTAGCGAGCGGCATGACGTATGCGTCTCCTTTCTGTTAGACTAATGCAGGTCTCCTTGCCGATAGCTATTCCCTTCTAGAGGGTTCACCGTCGGTAGGACCAGTCACGGGCTGAGATTATACCAGAGAATTACCGCTCAAATCCTCGTTTTAACTGCCTTTCATGCACCTCAAAATGCCCGGTGACATACCGGAAAAGACGCTCGACCGTGACTTCCCCTGTCAATTCGGAGACAAAATCCGGCGGATACACCACCATTTTACCTAGGTCATCCTCTCGCGTCCGCCTCAACCTGGACCGGATGACTGCGTGCGCCTTCCCATAAGCCCTGAGCAAACCCTGACGGCTGATTCGCTCCCGTCCCTGCCCAAACCAGGCATTGACCCGGTTGAACAACCCGCTTGGAAAATGCCGCATCCCAAATTGAAACCAAGCCCGCGCATAGACGATCATCCACGCCTCCAAAGCAATTGCCCGCGGACCCAATGTAATATGAAAGAGAATATCGCCTACCGTCCAGGCAGGGTTATCGGTGGAGAGGGAGTAATCCGCCTCGGGAATGGATTCCACTAGGGCAATGAAACGGCGATGGGTTTCTTCCAATTCCTGTTCAAGTTCCTGTTTTATCATGGCTGTTTCGATTCCCTTCTTGCATGTCGATTTTGAATATGATAAACTCGGCATAATTCTAATCGGAAAGGAGGTACTTCGAATGTCTATCGTCATGAACAATTCAATGGATCTTTGCGTGCCTCCCTGTGGACTGGTTGGGTAATTACCTTTCCTGAAACCTTGCCGCAGGAGCGCTGATGCCCTGCGGTTTTTATTGCCACTGGGCGGAAACTGGTATCGAAACAAGCAATCTACAACAAATCAGGAGTATTTTCATGCCCTCTGTCATTTCGATCTCGAAACTGGCAAAACATTACCAAGTCCCCGAACGCGAAGCCGGTCTTAAAGCCGCTGCCAAGGGACTCTTCAAACGCACCTATCGAAACGTCAAAGCCGTGGATGGAATTTCGTTCGACATCCAGCCCGGCGAAGTAGTTGGCTTCCTCGGCCCGAATGGAGCGGGTAAGACGACCACCCTCAAAATGTTGAGCGGACTTTTGCACCCCACCGCGGGAAGCGTTTCCGTGCTGGGGTACGAACCTGCCAAACGCGCACACGATTACCTGCGACAGATCACCCTGGTGATGGGCAACCGCAACCAGCTTTCCTGGGACTTGCCCGCCCTCGACTCCTTTGACTTGCAACGCGCTGTATACGGCATCCCGACCGACGAGTTCAAGCGCACCCGTGATGAATTCATCGAAATTCTGGATGTAAAAGACCTGGTCAAGAAACCCGTGCGCAACCTCTCCCTGGGCGAGCGCATGAAAATGGAGATCATCGGAGCGTTATTGCACAAGCCGAAGATCCTCTTTTTGGATGAGCCTACTCTCGGCCTGGATGTGACCATGCAGAAGCGCATCCGCACCTTCATTGCCGAGTACAACAAACGTTACGGTGCGACGGTTCTGCTCACCAGTCACTACATGGCGGATGTGGAAGCTCTCTGCAAGCGCGTCATCGTCATCCATCACGGACAATTGCTCTTCGATGGCGACCTCGCCGCTTTAGTGGAAAAGTTCTCTGCCTTCAAGACGGTTGGCTTCAACATTGACGACCCCACTCAGGACTTTAGTTCATATGGCGATGTGGTTTCTGTGGACGGTTCTCGTGTGGTGATGCGCGTGCCCAAGGCCAAGACCTCGGCGGTTACGTCGAGCCTGCTCAACGACCTTGCCGTGGATGATCTGACCGTCGAAGCGACACCCATCGAAGATGTGATCGAATCCGTCTTCTCGGTTAAAAAGGAAGCGATGGAATGAAACGATATATCGACTTTTATATCACCTCCATCAAACTCGCCATCATGGAGCAGTGGCAATATCCAATTGCCAATTACTTTTATATGATCGGCATGGTCGCGGAGCCGGTTATCTACATGGTGGTCTGGTCTGCTGTCGCAACCCAACAGGGCGGCACCATTGGCGGGTATACGCCTGCTGCCTTCGCCGCCTACTACATTGTGTGGACTCTCGTGCGTAGCATGAACGTGGTCTTCACACCCTACGGGTGGGAATGGCGCATTCGGCAGGGACAACTGTCGATGAGTCTGATGCGCCCCATCCACCCTTTGCATAACGATGTGGCTTTCTTCGCCGGGTGGAAGGTGGTCACCATCATCTTATGGATTCCTCTGGCGTTGGCGCTCTCGTTCTTCTTCAAGCCAGATTTGCATCCCACTTTTTTGCAAGGCGTGGTTTTCTTTTTTGCGATCTGGTTCGCCTATCTGATTCGCACCATGACCCTTTCCATTTTGGGCATGGTCACATTTTGGACGACGCGCGTCAGTGCGCTGTTCGAGTTGTATTTTGCCGCCGAGCTGATTCTTTCGGGGCGCCTCGTGCCTCTTTCGCTGATGCCAGACTGGGTGCAGCGTGCGGCGTGGTTCTTCCCCTTTCGCTGGGCGTTTGGGTTTCCCATCGAAACGTTGACAGGGAACATGTCCGTGAACGACCTATTCCTTGGGTTGGGCATGCAGATCGCGTGGATCGTCTTTGGTGCGCTGGTGGTGAGTATCGTTTGGAAGTTTGCCATCCGCCAATTCTCGGCGGTGGGAGGTTAACATGCACGGACTTCGCCTGGCATTTAGTCACTTGCGCATTGGAGTGATGAATGAATTCCAATACCGCGCCAATCTTTATATTCAACTCTTGCAAACCTTCATTGCGCTCGGCACGGGCCTGGTTGGTTTGAATCTTGTCTTTTCACAAACCACAGACCTCGGCGGCTGGAACAAGGCCGAGCTTCTGGCTGTGATGGGCGTGTTCACCATGACGGGTGGCCTGATACGCGCCGCCATTCAGCCGAACATGGAGCGGCTCATGGAGGAGATCCGCGAGGGCACGTTGGATTACGCCCTCACTAAACCTGCCGATGCACAGCTCTTTGTTAGCGTGCGTGAGTTTCGCCTGTGGCAAAATACCGATGTGGTCGTCGGGCTGATCGTGCTCGGCGTGGCACTCTCGCAGCTGGGCTGGCTCTTGGATGTTTGGGCTGTACTCGGTTTTCTTTCGGCGCTCTTCATGGGCGCGGTGATGGTCTATAGTTTTTGGCTCATCGTTACCTCCACTGCTTTTTGGTTCGTGCGCGTGAATGAGATCGCCAACCTCTTTGAAGGGCTATATGCCGCCGGTCGCTGGCCTGTGGATATTTACCCCAACTGGCTGCGCTACGGCCTGACCTTTCTCGTCCCCGTGGCTTTCGCTGTGACGGTGCCCGCCTCCGCCCTAACCGGACGCCTGACCCTGCAAACCTGGCTAGGAGCCCTCGCCCTGACTGTTTTTCTCTTTGTTGTTGCCCGCGTGGTATGGAGCATCGGCCTGAAGAATTATTCCGGCGCTTCGGCGTAGAGGAATGAGCTAGGAAGTAGTAACGAGAAATGGGACAGGAAAACATCCGGAGTCGCAATGGCTTCGGATGCTTTTTATCTATTAGACTTTATCGGAAATAGCAACTTGATGGGAAAAGCCCTTGAAAATAGGTGTTTTTCATGCCCAAACCTTATTACCGATAAAGTCTAATGTAAAAAAGAATCGGGTGGTATAAAATAAATTCAGATCATGTTCCTGTGTGCTCGCACGCGTCAACACACGTAATGTTCTCAGCTTTGTTTGTTTTCTTTGTATAAAAACACCCTTTACAGAAGGAACACACCAAAAACATTTTCCCCGTTCTAATGAATACCCTGTATACGAACAATTGCCACTCAAAATTCCGGGCGAACTTTTGACATAAGGGGTTTTGGGCGCGTTTCTTTGGATGAATTCCTAAAAGGAGAAAAAATGAAATTTTCATTCAAGAATAAAATGATCGTCCATTTGACCCTGCTGGGGCTGATCTTCGGCAGCCTGGGAATCGCCTCCGTTTCTGCCGCAGGTATTTGGGAGACGGTCGGCTTGGCGGGCTTCTCCGTGGGTAGGGCACCTTACACCTCGCTTGATCTCGACAGCAATGACGCACCCTATGTGGCGTATGCGGATGGAGGCAACTCCGGCAAAGCCACAGTGATGAAGTTCAATGGAAGCGCCTGGGAGACAGTCGGCCCGGCGGGCTTCTCTGCAGGGGGGGTATCTTACACCTCGCTTGATCTCGACAGCAATGACGCACCCTATGTAGCGTATGCGGATGGAGGTAACTCTTACAAAGCCACAGTGATGAAGTTCAACGGAAGCGCCTGGGAGACGGTCGGCTCAGCGGGTTTCTCTGCGGGAGAGGCATATACTCTCTCGCTTGCCCTTGACAGCAATAACACACCCTATCTGGCGTATCGGGATAAGGGCAATTTCGACAAAACCACGGTGATGAAGTTCAACGGAAGTGACTGGGAGACAGTTGGCTTCTCTGCGGGGAGGGCATATAATCCCTCGCTTGCCCTCGACAGCAATAACACGCCCTATGTGGCGTATCGGGATTGGGCCAACTCCCTCAAAGCCACAGTGATGAAGTTCAATGGAAGCGCCTGGGAGATAGTCGGCTTGGCAGGCTTCTCCGCGGGGGGGGTATACGAGCCCTCGCTTGCCCTCGACAGCAATAACATACCTTATGTGGCGTTTTCGGATGCAAGCAACTCCGGCCATGTCACGGTGGTGAAGTTCAATGGAAGCGCCTGGGAAACGGTCGGCTCGGCGGGTTTCTCTGCGAGGGGGGTAAATGCCGCCTATTACATCTCGCTTGCCTTCGACAGCCATGACATGCCCTATGTAGCGTATCAGGATTGGACCCACTCCGGCAAAGCCACGGTGATGAAATATTCCCTCACCTACACCGTCACATTCAACGCCAATGGTGGGTATGGCACACTGAACGATCAAACTGCCAGTTCTGTCACGGCCCTCAACACCAACACCTTCACCCGCCCTGGCTATGCATTCTCAGGTTGGAACACCGCCGCCAACGGCTCGGGCACGGCCTATGCAGATGGCGCGAGCTACGACTTCACAACGGACATCACCCTCTACGCCCAGTGGACACTTTCGCCCACCTTCGTAGACGTGCCTGCTGACTACTGGGCCTGGCAGTATATCGAGAGCCTGTACAGCGCAGGCATCACAGGCGGGTGTAGCAGCAATCCGTTGAGCTATTGTCCCGATCAGGCCGTGACGCGCGCACAAATGGCGGTCTTCATCCTGAAAGGCATCCACGGCAGATTGTTCGTTCCGTCTGCGGCGACGGGCAACGTCTTTGGAGATGTGCTGATCGGTCACTGGGCGGCGGCATGGATCGAGCAATTCGCCTCAGAAGGCATCACGGCGGGGTGCGGTAATGGCAATTACTGTCCCGATCAGGCCGCGACCACGCGGGCGCAGATGGCGGTTTTCTTGCTAAGGGCCAAATATGGTG
>JAEURI010000102.1 GCA_016789225.1 Anaerolineales bacterium | reverse complement strand
GGAAATATTCCTTTTTCCAAAGTCCCCACCCCAGACCAAGCACTCGCAGGACAGCCAAGATGGGCAGGTAACTTTCCCGGCCAAGGATCATGCCAGTCAACGCCAGCCAGATGGGGGTCCCATACGAGCCGGAATTCAACGCAGAGATAAAAGGGGCAAATCCATGGTAGGCGAGAGCCGTTCCCCACCACGGAGAAGTAACAAGCAATACGCCCGCGCCGACGATCACAGCATGAAAGAAAGATCTTAACGACCGCCCCATAAAAAGCCAAAGCAAAATGCAGGTTGCAGCTGTATGAACCCCCGCCTCTGGATGGCTAAGAACTGTCAATCCGCAAAAAATGATGGAGGGCAGTAAGCGTGTTTTATCGCCATCCCGGAATAGCCGATACACCGAATAGACAGCCAGCAAAAGAAATAAAGAGCCAAAACTGCGAGTCAATCCGCCGCCCATGATGAACCAGCTCGAAGCGCCGGGAGTCAATGCATAAAAGGCAGAAGCCAATGCCCCCAGAGGCTTCGACCCAAGCAGCTCGGAAGCCAGCAGAAATACAGCCAAAATGGAAAATGAGTTCACAAGTGGCGGAAGCCAGCGCAAAATATCCAACTCGGGCAGGCGCAAGACATCGGACAATATGCCGCCTGCATAAAACCCGAATGGCGGGTAGGTATAGGGTATTTGTAAATGATTGTAAGAAGTCACTTGCGGAAGGGCATACCCGTTGCTCTTCAAGTCCTGAATCATGCTCAGGAACATGCCCCCATCATTGAGGGGGAAACCCGCCTGAAGCCCAGGCAGGAAGCGTATCAGCATCCCAAAAAGTAAAGCGACACCGAGAACAAGGTAGACCCAATCCAGCAGCGACATTTCTTTTTTGTTAATCATCGTTTCACTTCCGTTAGGAGCACAGGTTAATAAAACTACACGGGTATAATACGGGTTCAAAATCAAAGCCGGTCAAAATATACCACTATCAGGAACCTGCGCTATGCAAACCCCGCAAATGGAATTAAGTATTGTTCTACCTTGTTTGAATGAAGAATTGACCGTGGGAACTTGCGTCAAAAAGGCCATGGGGTTCTTGAAATCGTATAACATCCGGGGAGAGGTTCTCGTAGCAGATAATGGAAGCACGGACCGGTCGATTGAAATCGCAGAAAGTGAAGGCGCACGAGTTGTCCATATCAAAGAAAAAGGGTATGGCAGTGCTCTACGCGGTGGATTCGAGGCCGCGTACGGAAAGTATCTCATCATGGCCGATTCAGACGATAGTTATGACCTCATCAATCTGTGGCCCTTTTTGGAAAAAATGCGTGAAGGATATGATCTTGTGATGGGCAATCGTTTCAAGGGCGGGATTAAAGCCGGTGCCATGCCCTGGCATCATCGCTACATCGGGAATCCAATCCTTTCCTTTATCGGGAAATTATTCTTCAAAACACCCGCAAATGATTTCCACTGCGGCCTGCGCGGATTTTCAAAAGATGCGATCCAAAAGATGGACTTACAGACTACTGGCATGGAACTTGCCAGTGAGATCGTTATCAAATCTTCGATCCTTGGCATGAAGGTTTGCGAAGTTCCCACCACACTATCACCAGACGGGAGAGACCGGCCGCCACATCTTAGAAGTTTTCGTGACGGTTGGAGGCACTTGAGGTTTTTGTTGATATACAGTCCCACCTGGCTGTTTCTTTACCCTGGGTTACTTCTTTTCGTCCTGGGGAGCTTGCTTAGCCTGATCTTGTTTTTCGGTCCTGTAGATCTCGGTTTCAGGTATATTGACTTCCACACATTTATAGCATCTGGCACCCTCATGTTTCTGGGTATCAGTATGATCTCCTTTGGTGCAATTACACGGGTCTTTGCATATGGGAACGGGCTGCTACCTGTAATGCCAAGGTTTTTCAAGCTGTTCCAATTCATCAATCTTGAAAAAGGGTTGCTGGCTGGGACAATTTTGGGACTGATTGGAATATATCTGATCCTTCAGGCCTTATCCCTTTCGAATAATTTTGCCCAGATCGGGTTCAGTTCGAGCGTCCGCCTTGTATTCGGAGGCAGCCTGGCCATTATGACAGGCGGGCAGGTCATCTTGACGAGTTTTGTGCTCAGTATGTTAGGGCTGAAAACCAGAAACAGGAAGGATACAGCATGAAAGTCGGCATTCTTGCAGGTGGACTGGGCACCCGGCTTTCCGAAGAAACCACAGTCAAACCCAAACCTATGGTTGAAATCGGTGGAAAGCCCATGCTCTGGCATATTATGAAAACCTATGCCACCTATGGCTACAAGGAATTTGTTATTGCACTTGGATATAAGGGTGAAGTGATCAAGGATTATTTCGTCAATTACCATCACCGCTCGCGCAGCCTGACCATCGACCTGAAAACCGGCAGGATTACCACGCATGACCAGGAAGGCGACAACTGGGTCGTTCACTTGCTGGATACGGGATATGATACCCAAACCGGCGGTCGTGTGAAGCAAGTGGCAGAATTTATTGGCAATGAATCCTTTATGTTGACATATGGTGATGGTGTTAGCAATGTAAACATCCCCGATCTTTTGAAGTTTCACCGTTCGCATGGCAAGCTTGCCACGCTAACCGCCGTGCGCCCTCCCGCGCGATTTGGTCAAATGCAGTTCAATGGCGACCAGGTCTCGCACTTTGAAGAGAAGCCCCAGCTCGGCGAAGGCTGGATCAACGGCGGTTTTTTTGTGCTTGAACCTGCCATCAAAAATTACATCGCTTCAGATATGCTACCCTGGGAACGAGAGCCGATGGAACAACTTGCAAAAGAAAATCAACTGATGGCATATCGGCACAGTGATTTCTGGCAGTGTATGGATACGCTGCGCGATGTTCAACACCTTGAAAAATTCTGGCAGGAAGGAAACGCTCCGTGGAAATGTTGGAGTTAAATCGTTCGTTCTGGCTGGACCGTCCAGCCTTTGTCACTGGTGGAACGGGTTTAGTTGGTTCGTGGCTGGTGCGACGACTGGTGGAAGCTGGAGCTGATGTGACCTGCCTGGTGCGGGACTGGGTTCCACAAAGCGAACTCGTCCGCAGTGGCTTCATTGAAAAGGTCAAAGTTGTGCGCGGGGATATTCTCGACCGAGACTTAATGGAACGCATCCTCGGCGAATTTGAGATCGACACGGTATTTCATCTCGCCGCACAAACCATCGTCACAATTGCGAATCGCAATCCTATTTCCACCTTCGAGAGCAATATTGCAGGCACATGGAATATTCTGGAAGCATGCCGTCGCAGCCCAAAGGTCAAACAGGTGGTGATGGCATCATCGGATAAAGCCTATGGCGACCAGGAAAAACTTCCATATGATGAAAACACTCCATTACAAGGGCAACACCCGTATGATGTCAGCAAGTCTGCTGCGGATCTGATCGCAAAGACCTATGCTGTCAGTTACGATTTGCCGGTGGCGATCACACGCTGCGGAAACTTCTATGGCGGCGGCGACTTGAACTGGAATCGCATCATCCCTGGAACCATCCGCTCCATCGTGCGCGGCGAAGCGCCGGTTATACGCTCCGATGGCAAATACATCCGCGATTATTTTTTCGTCGAGGATGGGGCCGCAGCGTATATGCTGCTCGCTGAAAGGCTGGCAGCCAACCCGTCGTTAAGAGGCGAGGCGTTTAACTTTTCCAATGAAATTCAAGTCACCGTGTTGGATATCGTCCAGATGATTCTAAAATTAATGAAATCAGATCTACAGCCTGTGGTTTTGAATCAAACGACCAATGAAATCCTTCATCAATATTTGAGCGCAGAAAAAGCGCGGGCTATCTTGAACTGGCATCCGCTGTTCACTCTGGAAAGCGGCTTGACCAAGACCATCCAATGGTATCGGGATTTTTTTAATCATGAACAATAGAGCCGACGAATTACGGGCGCAGATCCTTGCGCTGACGGCGGAATATCACGCCTCCGCTTTCCCGAAAAAGGGTTTCACACCCGGGCAGACACCTGTGCCGGTTTCTGGGCGTGTCTTTGACGAGCGTGAAATCCAATCGCTGGTCGATTCATCGTTGGATTTCTGGTTGACTACAGGGCGTTATGCCTCGCAATTCGAAAAGGAATTTGCGCGTCTACTCGGTATCCGCCATGCGATTTTGGTAAATTCTGGATCCTCTGCGAATCTTGTGGCATTGACCACGCTAACCTCACATACTCTGGGCGAACGCGCGCTCAAGCCTGGTGATGAAGTTATTACTGTGGCCGCAGGCTTCCCCACCACGGTCAACCCTATTATTCAAAACAACCTCGTGCCGGTTTTCATTGATGTACATGTTCCAACCTACAATGTGAACATTAATCAACTGGAAGCAGCCCTTTCTGAAAAGACACGCGCCATCATGCTGGCACATACACTGGGCAATCCTTTCAATCTTTCAATCGTGGCTGAATTTGCGAAACAGCATAATCTTTGGCTGGTGGAAGATTGTTGTGATGCGGTCGGCGCGACGCACCAGGGAAAAAATGTCGGCACATTCGGGCAATTGGCAACGGTCAGTTTTTACCCAGCGCATCACATCACCATGGGAGAGGGCGGCGCGGTTTTGACGGATACGCCTGCCTTGAAAAAACTCGCCGAGTCCTTCCGTGATTGGGGGCGTGACTGCTGGTGTGAACCAGGCAAAGACAATACCTGCGGAAAGCGTTTCGAGCATCAACTCGGCGACCTGCCCTATGGCTATGACCATAAATATATCTACTCACACATTGGCTACAACCTGAAAGCCACTGACATGCAAGCAGCAGTCGGCGTGGCGCAATTGCAAAAATTATCCGGCTTTATTCAGACACGCCGTGAAAACTTCCAGTATTTGCACAAAGGTCTGGAAGGGCTTCAGGAGTTTTACATTCTGCCGGAAGCAACACCAAACAGCAATCCAAGTTGGTTTGGATTTCCGCTGGCCATACGCCCGGGAACAAAACTAACCCGAAATTCCGTTGTGCAGTTCCTTGAAAGCCGCAAGATCGGGACACGCCTGCTCTTTGGCGGAAATCTCACCCGTCAGCCCGCCTATCGAAATGTGCAATACCGCGTTGCCGCACCATTGGACAATTCAGATTTCATCATGAACAATGTTTTCTGGTTGGGGGTCTTCCCAGGTTTGACGACAGAAATGCTGGACTACGTGATCGAGTCGCTGCACGACGTGATCAAAGAAGAAAAATCCTAATCTTTGGAGCAATTTGTGGTCGAAAATAATTTCAAAAAAGTCATCCTATGCCTGCCTGCAAGAAACGTTGCGAAAACACTGCACCTCACGCTGGATGAGATCCCCGCAGATTTCAAACAGCACATCATCCTCGTCGACAACGCCTCCCGCGACGGGACACCTCAATTGGCGCGTGAAGCTGGTCTCAAAGTGATAGAACATGAGATGGATCGAGGATATGGCGGAAGCCAGAAGACGTTATACAAAACCGCGCTTGCCGACGGCGCAGATATCGTCGTGATGCTCCACCCGGACCATCAATATGACGCCAAAGTCATCCCTGCGCTGGTCAGGCCCATTATCGAAGGTGAAGCGGATGCCGTTTTTGGCTCACGCATGCTCGGCGGACATCCCCTTGAAGGGGGCATGCCGGTATGGAAATACAATGCCAATATCTTCCTCACTTCAATGGCTAATCTCGTTTTTCGACGTTATCTGACCGAAATCCATTCCGGATTTCGCGCATATTCCCGAAAATATCTTGAAACGGTGCAGTTCGAAAAGAACTCCAACAATTTTGTATTCGACACTGAGATCATTGCGCAGGGCATGTCCTGCAATTTATTCTTCCGCGAAGTGCCCATCGTCACACGGTATTTTCCTGAAGCCTCTTCCATCAACTTTAGACATAGTGTTGTGTATGGATTTGGTATCCTTTGGGTGCTTGTACGTTATATGCTGCATAAAATGAAGGTCTGGCATATTCCACATTTTGAACCGACGAACAACCCAGGCTCTGCAAACATGAAACTTTCAGAAGGAGCCTGACTATGATCGAAGGTGTACAAGTCCATCTCCTCAAACAGATCCCCGATGAACGCGGCAAGATCATGCACATGCTACGTGAGGATGCGCCGCACTTCGAGCGCTTTGGCGAGATCTATTTCTCGGTTGTGTATCCCGGCGTCATCAAAGCTTGGCACTATCACAAAGAGATGGCATTGAACTATGCCGTAGTTTTCGGGGCCATCAAACTTGTATTATTCGATGACCGTGACGGCTCCCCCACTCACGGCGAATTGATGGAGCTCTTCATCGGCGAGTCAAATTACTCGCTGGTACAAATTCCGCCAAGGGTATGGAATGGATTCAAGGGCATTGGCACTACACAAGCCATTGTAGCAAACTGTTCCACAGTTCCACACCGATCCGATGAGATCTTGCGTATGGATCCGTTCGAGAACCATATCCCGTATAAATGGGACTTAATCCACCGATGAAAGCTCTCGTCATTGGCGCATCTGGACAGGTTGGCAGCCATCTTGTCCAGACTCTAATCGCCCAAAACTGCGATGTGAGGGCCACATATCACAACCATCAAATTCCTGATGCAGCTCCCCTCGACATCACGAAAGTTATGGAAACCAATGCATTAATCACTTCATCCGAACCGGATGTTATATATCTCCCCGGGGCTTTTCCAAATGTGGACTATTGCGAGACGCATCCGGCAGAAACCTACGAAATCAACGTGCGCGGTGTGAAGAATGTGGTAGATGCCGCCAACCAGACGAATGCAAGGTTAGTGTATTTTTCCAGTGAATATATTTTCGACGGAATATCCGGGCCGTATACTGAAACAGACATTGCTTGTCCCATCAGTGAGTATGGGCGACAAAAATTATTTGCCGAGCATTACATCTCATTGTTTTCAAAAAACTATTTGATCATCCGAACAACTGTTGTCTTTGGATGGGAATGGCAGGGAAAAAACTTTATTATCCGCCTTATCAATTCACTAAAGGATAAGCGCTCCATTCGGGTTCCTGCAGACCAGATCAGCAGCCCCACTTATGTTAACAACCTTGCCCAAATTGTTGTCGAGCTATCTCTCTCCGATTTTCTTCAGAATGAAGTAATAAATGTGACCGGTCCCGATTGCCTTAGCCGGTATGATCTGGCTGTGGCTGCTGCCCAGGCTTTCGGTCTGGATGCATCCTTGATCACACCAGTTTCTACAGCAGAATTGAACCAACCAGCAAAACGTCCGTTGCAGGCAGGTCTTAAGATCGATAAGTTAATAGCCAGTTCAAACATTCCACCTACCAGCCATCATGACGGTCTACTCTTGATGGCAAAGCAACATCCCATCACTTAAAAATGAACGATCCTGTCGAACACCGTTTTCTTTATCCGCCCGAAAAAGGCTTGATATCTGCCTGCATTGTCACGCGGAATGCGCAAGAGTCACTTCAATGCTACTTGGATTCGTTACTCATGAGTGTTGGGGGAACTTCAAACCTAGAAATCATCGTGGTTGACAACGAATCGACAGATGGCACAGAGCAGATGCTGAAAGAAAATTTCCCAAAGGCTACGTATGTTTACAAAAGCCCAGGCATTGGTATTACCAAGGGCATCAATACTGCCATCGAATCTGCGCGCGGGGAATTTATCCTTATTGCAACTCCCAGTACAGAAATCATTGGTGACGCCATCCCAAATTTGAGAGCCTATTTACTAAAGCATGAACAGGCAGGCGTTGTTGGACCAAAAGTATTAAACCCTGATGGCTCAACCCAATTTTCATCTAAAAAAATGCCTGATCCCAAAGTAGCGCTGCGGCATACGCTTTATTTATTTGGTTTAATCCGCGCTGACGAAATGTTGAATAAGTATTTCCTCTACAACTACGATCTGGACGAACCATTGGAAGTTACATCGCTGACCATGTCCCTGATGCTTGCTCGAAGAGCGGTTTTTGAGGAGGTTGGCTTCCTCGACAATGACCTCTTTGTTTGGGCCTCTGATGTAGATTGGTGCTATAAGGTCGAAAAGTCTCGTTGGAAACAGTATTTTCTGCCCAATGTAAAGGTATACCATCGCAGGAACTCAGTAAGCAAGAAGCAACCTTATGCCAACCTGCTTCATTATCACCGCGACTTGCGGACCTTTTATAAAAAGCACTTTGCGGAAAGAAACAGTTGGGTGTTCAACCTGATATGGGAACTTTTACTTCAGATGCGGTTGTTATTACAGGTCATAAGATACTTGATAATGAAAAACGATGACTATTCCTATTATTAACTCATATCACTCAGTATCGTTCTGAGCAGATCGAAGAATCTCTACGATTGTCCCAGAGACCCTTCGCTAGCGTTCAGGGTGACATGGTTAGGTACGTAACTCACTTATTAAGCCCTCCACAGGATATGCAATATAAAGAGCGGGCCGCCCAATCCATGAAGGGTACTCTGCATAAGGTGATGTATTAAGGTCTTGATGAACACAAAATTTATATCTTCTGCTTTGATCCGGTTTTTTGTATTATTAAGCCTTCTGTTGGGGGTTTCTTATTACATGGCCTACTCCGCCAGAATAACCTACATGCAGGCTGTGGATATTGGCCGGTTTCTCTCCCCAACCGGGTACCTGGGCGCTCTTGCGACACCTCAATATTGGTTGGAATTATTCAAATCACTATTCGGAATATCGTCTTTTTCATTTGCCTTTATAGCCATTGGAAAATTTGCCACCAAACCGGTAAACTTCATCGCAGCCAATACCAACAGTACAATTTCACAGCTGGCAACCCTTGGCACCTATTATCTTATCGGTCTTATCGTTTACTCCGTTGTTTTTCTGGTATTAGGAGGTTTTTTTCAAATCACCTGGATTAATGTTCTGGCCTTCTTATGTGCTGGCATACTGGCAGGGGTATTTCAAATCAAAAGCATAGGCAGGGAGTTCATTTTTTCACATATTGAATTAGGGCAAAGGGAACGATTTTTTTTACGGGTGGTAATTCTGCTACTGGGATTAACCCTGCTCACCACAGCCGCGCGCATCAGCTATGATTCAACTGCGATCTATTTCTCAGATGCAAAAATTAGCGCATACAGGCAACACATCACGTATTTTTCAGATGACATTTTTACCGCCAGCGTTTTTCAGAATGTCATCCAATATACAGCCATAATCCTTCTATTTGGAGATCAGGCTGCCAGAATGCTTTCATGGATGTGCGGGCTGGTTGTCATCATTTTCAGCCTTGGTATTGCGGAACAGGTTGGCATCTCAAAACGAGGATACGTTTTCCTATTGATCATGCTTCTCACATCCACAGCATTTGTGGACCTGTTGGGAGATGGCAAGGTGGATCTGATATGCACTGCTTTGGCCATGGCGGCCATCTACTGGCTCAATGGCCTGGAACAAACCCGAACGGAGGGAGCAGCGGGAGGGCTACTCATCGGACTTTTTGCAGGCATGGCCATCACCGGGCGGCCATTCAATGCATTTCTACTTGGTATTTTCGTCTTGCTCTTCCATATCAGCAAGTATGGAGGATCAAGACGCGGCTCAAATGTGAGTATAAAATCCATGATCGCCTCCCTGTTTTGGATCGGCGTTGGAGTAATCATTACAGGGCTGTTTCATCTCTATACAAATTGGATGATCGAAGGCGATCCATTTGCATTCCGAAACAGTCTGACAAGTATCAACCCAGCAACAGGCCCATGGGATAATGATCCACAAATCGTCCTATGGCTTCGATTGCTATACCCACTCATGGCCGTGTTTAGAAATACACCCCAAAGCCTCGGTAATATATCTCCCCTGGTAATCATATTCCTGCCTGCGCTGCTGTGGAAGGGTGTGAGAGCCAGATTATCCTTATCCCCTAATTTGGTACGGTTGGTTGCCATTTCGGCAATTACATTAACCTTATGGATTTTCCTGTTCTTTACCATTGTAGAACTTCGATATGTCATGTTTCTGTGGATCATCTTGTTTCTGCCCGCCTCGGAATTGATCGTCGCATTCCTTGAGGAAGTTGACCCTTTCCTTCAAAAACTAAGTATTGGAGTGCTGCTGGTATTGATCAGTTACTTTATCCTTCGGACAGGGATAATTTCCATTCAAACTCATTCCCCGCTTGATACAAAGGGCGACCCACAGTGTTCCGGTTACACACTATGCGACTATCTGGAGCCCATTAACCAAGTTTCACCCACCGGTGCACGCATCCTCACATTAAGCGCATATCGATATTATCTCCGGAATGATCTTTTTGTATGTTCAACAAAAGCAGAAGAATATTCAAAACTTCAAACGTTCACAGAAAACGACTCCGAGGCGTTTTGGGAATACATCTACCAAATGGGATATACCTTTATCGCCTACGAATATGACTACACCAATCGTCACCTTCAACTTAATATAAATCCAAGCCCCGACAATGCTCCATCATGGTTGAAACTGGAACGAATAGACGACGTCACCGCAGACTATGTTTCTGCATATAAGATCAACGTAACTGAGCCGCCTACCGCTATCCAATACGAATGCAGGGTGAATGAAAATGGAATTTGGGATGTGGTTCCATTGAAATAAAATAAGTGCAATCAAAGAATTTTATATAAACAAAAAGCGACCTGCCATTTCTGGCAGGTCGCTTCATGGATTCGTCTTACTTATTTTTCGAGTTTTTCTTCTTGGCCGACACAGCCTTCTCAGAACCCACTTCCGCACTCATGGAGGGAACTGGAGCCTTGGAGCGCATAACGGCCCAAGCGAGCAGACCAAACAACAGCGCAGCGATCACACCTGTTCCTAAATTCAAGCCCTGATATTGCACAACGATAGGGGCAATGATGACGGCAACGAGGTTGACGACCTTGATCATCGGGTTGAGAGCCGGACCGGCAGTATCCTTGAAGGGATCGCCGACGGTATCACCAACCACGCCCGCCTTGTGTCGTTCGGAACCCTTGCCAAGATTCCTGGCGGGATCCTTAGGTTCATCTTCAATCAACTTCTTGGCATTATCCCAAGCGCCGCCGGAGTTATTGAGGAACACTGCCAGCAACTGACCGGAGACAATGATACCCGCGAGGAAACCGCCGAGCGCTTCCACACCCAATGTCAAACCAACCACAATCGGTGTAACAATGCCGAGCAACGCGAGGGAAACCAATTCCTTCTGCGCGGCAGTGGTGGAAATGCTGACAGCCTGGGCATAGTCGGGCTTGACCTTGCCTTCCAACACGCCCAGTTTGAACTGGCGACGGACTTCCAAAACAATGAGGGAAGCCGCGCGGGTCACAGCCTGGATCGCGAAGGAAGAGAACAGCCACGGCAAGGCACCACCGATGAGCATACCAACGAAGATCTGAGGAACATCCACCCGGATGCCGACCTCTGTAATGAACTTGGCAAAGGGAGCGACATTGCCAAGAGCTGCCGCTGCAGCATTAGCAGCCTGTTGCGCGCGCTCGACATCCACAAGGAAGGAACCAAACAACGAAACTGCAGCAATCACTGCAGAACCGATAGCAACACCTTTTGTAATGGCTTTCGTTGTATTACCGACTGCATCAAGATCAGCCATGATCTGCTGCGCATCTTTCGTCGCCTTGTCGGTCTTGCCAGACCAGGACATTTCGCCAATGCCATTGGCGTTATCTGCAATCGGACCAAACGAATCCATGGCGACGTTGTTACCCGTGAGGGTCAACATACCGATACCGGTCATGGCCACGCCGTAGAGAATGAACGTTGCCCTGGTTGCTCCTTCAATTCCGGGGATGGTTCCGAAAATGAAGATGGAAGCAATAATGGTCAAAGCAATAACCAGCACCGACCAAACCGATGATTCAAACCCAACTGTGATGCCGTTCAAAATCAAAGTTGCAGGACCTGTATCGGCAGATTTCTTGATGTCATTCACAGGCGCCGCATGTGTGCCGGTGAAATATTCGGTCAGGCGGTCGATCAGGATGGCGAGTACAACACCAACACCAACTGCCGTTGGCATACGCCACCAACCGCCGTAATCCACCATTGTCTTAGCCATGTAAAAGAAGCCAGCGATGAAGAACAACGCCGCAGAGATCACAGCAGAGGTCAGGAAGCCGCTGAAAATGGCATTCATTGCGTCTTCGCTCTTGCCGGTTTTACCAGCCTTGACGAAGTATGTACCAATAATGGAGGAAAGCACACCGATACCGCGCACCATCAAGGGGAAGACGATCCATTCAAGGCGTCCGGTCGCATGCCAGAGAGCCAAACCGAGAATCAAGCCGGACACAATAGTCACTTCATAGGATTCGAAGATATCCGCCGCCATACCGGCGCAGTCACCAACGTTATCACCTACGAGGTCTGCGATCACTGCCGGATTTCTCGGATCATCCTCAGGGATGCCTGCCTCGACCTTACCGACCAGGTCAGCGCCGACATCGGCAGCCTTCGTAAAGATACCGCCACCCACGCGCATGAACAACGCCAGGAGAGTCCCACCGAAGCCGAAGCCAAGCAGAGCATCCGGTGCTGCAATACCAAGGATAATAAAGATAATGGTACCGCCGAGCAGACCCAGACCATCGGTCAGCATACCGGTGATGGTGCCAGCACGATAGGCAATACGGAGCGCATCACCGAACGAGCGCTTGGAAGCCGCCGCCACACGCACATTTCCTTCGATCGCCATACGCATACCGATCTGCCCCACCATCAGCGAGAAGCCTGCACCCATGATAAATGCAAGGGCGCGCGCAATACCGATGATGAGCTTGATCTGGTTATCACCCATGCCGCTAAATCGTTCCTGTGCTTCGGGGGAAGGCGGAACCACATAAACGGAAAGGAACAGGGCGACAGTGAGAATTGCGATCAGGGGCAAGATGGATTTGAGCTGTTTCTGCAAATACGCATTTGCGCCGTCTTTGATCGCGCCCCAAACTTCCTGCATTTTTTCCGTTCCTTTATCCTCGCGCAGGATTTGGGAACGCAAAAAAATCGCGTATCCGAGACCAATCCATGCAACAGCAAAGACGGCCCAGATCGCGATCTGTTCAAAATTGGTTAATCCCATTGTGAACATGAAAGGATACTCCTCCTACAAAGATGAAAAAATAAAGGCTTTCGCCTTTTTAGCAGACGGATTTTACAGGTGTAAAGGGTTTGTGTCAAGAAAATGAGTCCGGATTAATATTTTCCATGTGCCCGCAAGTTGACAACCCCATTCAAACCTGATAACATCCATCAAAATTAGTCAGAACCAAAGGAGAAAAAGATGCTCCAGGAAATAAGTACCCAGCTTTTTACACTCACCCCAGCCGCCAGCCAGGCGGTTAAGGATATCTTGAACGAACGGAAACTTGAAGGCTATGCTTTACGGGTTTACGTTGCAGGCGGAGGATGCTGCGGCGTGAATTTTGGCATGGCGCTCGATAACAACATCCGTGACGTGGATACCACCTTCGAATCCGATGGAGTCAAGGTTGTTGTGGATGAAGTCTCCATCGATTACCTGCGCGATGCGACTGTTGACTTTGTCAATGACCCCATGCGCGGGGCAGGGTTTGCAGTAAACAGCCCCAATGCCAAAGGTCACAGCCACGGTGAAGGCGGTTGTGCATGCGGCAGCAATGGCAGTGAAAGTTCCTGCGGTTGTGGCGGCTCTTGCAGTTGCAATAACTAACACAAAGTGAAATTAAAAAAGGACAGGTTCGCCTGTCCTTTTTGATTTAAATCATTGAATACTGTTATCGTCCACGCAAATATGAGATCAATGTGCCAAAGCCGCCAATAAAGCCCAAACCAATAATCAGTAACCCGATCGGTATGCGGTTTCCGGACTCAAGGTCTGGAAGGAATGTTGGAATGACCAAGACTGGAGGCGGGGTGAAGGTCGGCAACCGGGTTGGGGTGATCGGTGCAATAAAAGCTGCAGCCAGAGTTGGGTCGATGGTAGGAGTGGAAGCAGGAGTTGGCGTGCTGGGGGCAGGAACCAAGGGCAGGCGGCCTGTCTTTATGATGGTGACATAGGGGCCATATACCCAAGCGACAGAGTCAGGCACACCGGGGTAGTAGACCTGGATCCAAGTCTCATCCTCGGAAATGCCCAAGGCCGGCACCTCCTGCCCCATCAATAGAATTCCTACCGAGGGGTAAAGATAAGAACTGGGACCGGAATACACATTTACGATTTCCAGATCGAGATTAACCCGTACGAGCATGCCGGTCGCTGTACCCGTCACTGTGGGAATTGAGCCCGTCGGTTGCTGGGCGCTGACAGAGGCATAGACTGGCATGCGCAGAGCTACCAAGGTTCCTAAAAACAAGACGAGAAGGAATGCCAGTGTTTTCTTACCGTGTTTAGGCATTGGATTAACGACGGATGAGGGAAAGCAGGAAGCCGATCACTCCCAGCACAGCAAACGAGATAATGATGGCGGCCCAGGGAAAGAAAGCCTGAGAAGGATTCGATTGAATATATTCAGGGATAACCAGGGTCGGGGGCGGAGTATAGGTAGGCAGACGTGTACTGGTAGGCTCGATTATGAACTGGGCAGCCAGTGTGGGGTCGATGGTTGAAGTGGCAGGCGGTACCGGCGTCGGCGGCGGCTCGACGACCTGCAAATTCCCCGGCGGCGAGACTTGAACAAGCGGAGAATAAACCCAACCCTTCCCACCAGGAGCGGAAGGGAATTCGATCTGAATCCAATCGCCACCCTGTGACCTTCCCAGAGCCGGAGCA
>JAEURI010000091.1 GCA_016789225.1 Anaerolineales bacterium | reverse complement strand
GAGTTTCCAGGCGGTGATTTACCCAGTGGAGATCAAATCCCGGCAGGGCTACCCGCTCAGGGCATGGGCGGAGGCGGAGTCCCTACTCCATTGATTCAAGCGGTAATTGATTATCTCCAGGAAATTGCAGGCTCCTGAATCAGAAATGAACCCGGATGATGAATGTAACGACCTGGTTATCGAAACTTCCTAAAACAGCCTGGGCGGGAATCGCGCTTGGCGTGCTCATCATTGCGGGCGTGAGTGGATATTCCGTTTATGCTTCTCAACAAGAAGCCGCCGCAGAAGAATCCAGCCTGCAAACTGCCATCGTAACTCGCGGCGAGATGATACTCTCTGCGAGTGGGACGGGTTTGCTCTCGGCTGAGGAAGAAGAACTTGCCTTCAAAGTGAGCGGCACAGTGCTCGGCGTATACGTCCAAGCGGGCGACACAGTTCAGGCTGGCGACCTGCTGGCAGAAGTTGACCCGACCGAGGCGCAGGCAGATTATGAAACCGCCAAACGCGCCTACATGGAATTAAACTCTCCTGCCGCAATCGCTTCGGCGTTGGACTCGCTCGCGCAAGCCCAAAAGGATTACACCGACGCGAAAAATGTCCTTGAATATCTCGTCAGCCCCGATGTGTTGTATTGGGAGCAGAAGATCGCTGAGGCACAAAAAACACTTGAAACCGCGCAAGCTCAATTAAATGCCAACCCAAACGATACAGAAGCCAAAAAGAAAGTGGAAACAACCACGGCATATTTACAAGATGCAGCCGTTTCGTTGAATGAGGCTCGTAATGATTATTACAACGAGTATGTCTTTGAAAATTTCGTAAAGCGCAGTAAAGATGGCAGTTATCTTACTATTCCAACTGAAGAAGATATTTATATCGCTCGCCTCGCGATTGACGATGCGCAAGCCATGCTGGCAGATGCGCGTATTGTGTACGACGCGATGATCAGTGCAGAGATTCCAGAAGACACGAGCATTCCAAGTTTGCTGGAAATTCAAGCCGCCAAACGCGCGCTCGACGATGCGCAAGAAAAACTGGATGGAACAAAGATTCTCGCGCCCATCAACGGCACGGTATTAACCGTAGACATTGCCGTCGGGGATGAAACCGACACAGGCATGGTCATCACTGTGGCAGACCTTTCGCAAGCCTATCTCGAACTATACATGGATGAATCGGATTGGGATAAGACTGTGGCAGGGTATCCGGCAGAAGTCACGTTCGATGCGCTGCCCGACTCAACATTTACCGGCACAGTCTCCAGCGTGGATAGCGAACTGTACACCAGCGGCAACTCCACAGCCGTACATGGCACGGTTTCGTTGGATGTTCCGCTCAGTGAGATCAACCTGCCCATCGGCGCGTCGGCTTCGGTGGAGATCATCAGTATGGACGCGAAAAACATTCTTCTCGTCCCGCTCGAGGCGCTGCATCAAACCGAAAATAGTTACGCCGTTTTTCTTGTCACCGAAAACGGGTTCACCTTTCAATACATCGAAATCGGCGCACAGAACGAACTGTATGCCGAGGTTAAGTCTGGCTTGAACGAAGGCGACACCGTCGCGCTTGGCATCGAGATAGAACAATAAGCTATGAAGAGCAAACTCATCCATTTTTTTATTCTCGCCATTTTGCTAAGCGCGTGCGGGCAAACTGCAGCGGAAACCACAGACTCTGAAAGTCCATACAGCCTGGAGATTTATACTCAGGCGGCTCAGGCGTTGACTTCTGCGGTCACGCCTACAAAGGAGACTCTGCTCACCCTCAAAGCGACATCCACGCCGACAGCGACTCCCGCCCCCACGCAGACGCCTCTCCCTACCGTGACCCTGCCAGCCCACCTCAAACCATATGCCACGCCGCTGCCTTATCTCACCAACGTCACCGGTTACTCCGCCTGCGGCAATGCGGATTACATCAGCGACATCACGATCAAAGACGGCACCGTCCTCATGCCGGGCGAACCGTTCAAAAAGATATGGCGGCTCAAGAACACTGGCAACTGCGCCTGGCATGAAAACTACAGCCTGATCTTCGTCAGCGGGTACAGCATGGACGGCGAAACGACGATCATCAATCAATACATTGCCCCAGGCGAGGAAGCTAAAATCACAGTCAGCCTGATTGCCCCAGAGACAGAAGGAACCTATATCGGCTATTGGATCCTTAGCGATGGAGCAGGCAAAGTATTCGGAGAAACCATCTATGTGCAGATCGTCGTTTCGGAGGATGAAACCGAAGAGGAACCAGAGTAACCTGTGAAGCACTTTTGAACTCCCACGTCACATCTTTTCTTCACAGCGTTTTCACAGCAAGCCTGTATATAGTTGGCTGTGATAAGATGAAGAAAAGTGAGACCGTATGCCCGCTGTACTTGTTATCGATGACGATCCCAAACTGCTGAAAATGCTCCAACGCACGCTGACGTATGAAAACCTGGACGTGCTTACTGCAACCAATGGATTGGAGGCCCTGCCGCTTGTGCAAACTCACAAGCCCGACCTCATCATCATCGATTGGATGATGCCCAAGATGGACGGTGTTTCTTTCATTCAGCGCCTGCGGGACGAAGAAGACAAGACCATGATCCTGATGCTCACCGCGCGCGACGCCATCGAAAACCGTGTGGAAGGTCTGGAAAGCGGCGCAGACGATTACCTTATCAAACCCTTCGCGCCTGCCGAACTGGTGGCGCGCGTCCATGCCATGCTGCGCAGAGTGGAATCCAAACCCGAAAATCAAAAGGCCGCCTACGCCAACATCACCCTCAACCCTGCCACCCACGAAGCAAAACGTGGCGACATGGAATTGAATCTCACAGTCACCGAATTCAATTTACTGCACATGCTCCTGCGACATCCACGCCAGGTGCTTGAACGCCGCCAGATCCTCAACGATGTATGGGGCTACGACTTCGGCGGCGATGACAACGTCCTTGAAATTTACATTGGCTACCTGCGCAAGAAACTCGAATCCGATGGCAGCCCACGTCTCATTCAAACGGTGCGCGGCATCGGGTATGTGCTGCGAGAGGAATAATGTCCATCCGTTTGCGCTTCACGCTTCTTTACACCTTCATCCTCGCATTGACGTTGACCGTCTTCGGATTTACTCTTTACACCATCCAGGCTCAATCCACCCTTGATTCGCTCAAACGGGACCTGACCATTGGCGCCAATCGTCTGGCAGATGCCACGCTGAAAACGGGCTCCCCCGATTTCAGACCTACCCTCCCCCCAGACAATGGGCAGGATCGTCCCCCGCTCCCTTTCGACGAATTTTCCAGCGAGCAAGAGTTTCAAGCCTTCCCCGAACGGGAGATCGCCCGCGTGCTCGACCCAAACGGAAACTTGGTTGCCAGTCCCTTCGGCCGCGAAGGCGATGCGCTCCCATTAAGTGATGAAGGGTTGCAGGCATTACAAATTGGCACAGACTGGTGGCAAACCGATACCGTCTCCAATGAAACCATGCTCATCTACAGCCGCCCCATCATCATTGATAATGAAGTGGTTTACATTGCGCAGGTTGCCCGCCCGCTCACTGAGCGCAACCGTTCCCTTCAATCGCTGGCTACAACGTTGTTGATCGCCGGTTTGCTCACCACCCTGATCGCCTTTGGGATCGGCTGGTTGTTCTCAGGTGTCACTCTCGCCCCCATTCATCGCATTACCCAAACCGCCAAAGCCATCGGCGACGAGCGCGACTTCGCCCGCCGAGTCGATTACGCAGGTCCACAGGATGAGGTTGGTCAGCTTGCCAGCACCTTCAATGCCATGCTCACCCGCCTGCAAGACGCCTTCCAAAAAGTGGAACACTCCCTCGAAATGCAGCGTAATTTTGTCGCTGATGTCTCGCATGAATTACGCACACCACTCACAACTTTACGCGGAAATTTAGGTTTAATGCGTCGTACCCCTCCCATGCCAAAGGAAGACCAGGTGGATATTCTCAACGACATGGTGGATGAAAGCGACCGCCTCATTCGGCTGGTGAATGACCTCCTCCTACTCGCCCGTGCAGATGCCGGACGCAATCTCGCCAAGGAAGCTGTGGATGTATTGCCTTTGGTCGAAGAAACCTGCCGCCAGACCCACCTCCTCGACCCCAAACGTCATATTCAAATGGATGTTCCCGCCGGGCTGCAGATTCTTGGAGATCATGATGCGCTCAAACAGACCTTCATCATTGCGCTGGATAATGCCATGAAACATTCATCTGGCGAGATCAACATCAACGCAAAAAAGCAGGGAGCGCAAATAGAGGTCCGCGTGCAGGATCATGGAAATGGCATTCCCCCCGAAAAACTTCAGCATATCTTCGACCGCTTTTATCGCGGAGAAGAGGAGAACTTCATCCCAGGCTTCGGTCTCGGTCTATCCATTGCCAAAACCCTCGTCGAAAGGCAGGATGGAGAAATCATGATGGAAAGCGAAATGGGAAAAGGCAGCACGTTAGTGCTCCGCTTTAACGCCATCCCGTAACCCACAAGCACATCCCCGTCTAATGGCGGGGATGTGCTTCTTTTATCATCAGACTTTCATCCGGCTCGCATTTCGGGCGCGGAACCCACAGATCCGCCAAAATATTTCTTTATTAATTCACCTTACGCGCCCAACCGTGATTCCCTGAGCTATAGCGAAGGGTCTCTGAGTCAATCGTAGAAGTTCTTCGCTCCGCTCACGCGTGCCTGCGCACGGTACAGGCAGAACGACACTGCGTAAGGTGAGTTATTAAGAATGTGCCTTTTGCAAGGCCGATCACAGAATATGAAAGCCAGTCTGCCAACGGTTGAATAAGGTTATATGCGAGCAACCAAAGGAAGATTGCTATTGCCAGCGCCCAAGTGACGCGTTTATTGGAATGTGAAAGAGAAGAGGAAGGGAAGGTTGTCATGAAACGCTCTTTTAAAGCGAGGAAGCCGGAATCACCGCAGGCATACAATGCGGACATTCGCAGGATGGATAGACCTGTGTGTTGATGACTGAAGAAACGGTTTCAGTGGAGAGTCCGCTCAGGGTGGCGGAATCAGTGATAAGGTCCAGATAGGAGGCGTTCTTCAATCGGTAATATACATAACGGCCTTCGCGGCGGTCCTGCAAAATATCCGCCTTGCGCAGGGCCATCAAATGCTGTGAAATATAGGCCTGCCGCCAACCGAGTGCCGTTTCAAGATGACAGACGCAGGCCTCCCCCGTGCCAATGGCAAGCAGGATGGCAATTCGCTGCGGCGAGGCGATGGCCGTCAGCGGTACGGCGATCTGTTCGGAAAGATTGGGGATGGACGGTTTCTTCATATTCGTAATCATGAATATATTATATCGACTTATTCGAAATATTGAATATGACGAATGTCATTGAATCAGAAAGGGAAAATCGCCATCCTTTAACAAATAATCCCTGAGATATATGGTAAAGTTTGACATTAAATCCAACGTAGGAGTCACCCATGGAACAAAAAGCAGGTGCACAAATTGGAAAACGAGCGTTCATTCAGTCGCTCGTTATTTTATTTGTCCTCATGATGGTTGCTGGGATTCTCACCCTGGTTGTTCCCGCGGGTCAATACACCCGCATCGAAGTAGACGGGCGCGAAACCATCGACCCCACCTCCTTTCAACTCACCGAACGGCCAGATTATCCCATCTGGCGCTGGTTCGTCGCACCACTTGAAGTCCTCGGCAGCGACAGCGGGTTGACCGTCATCGTCATCATTGTGGTGCTGTTTTTCGCAGGCGGCGCCTTTGCCGTGATGGACAAGACCGGAACTCTGCGGGCTTTTATCGGACGCATCGTGCGTCAATTCAGCGGGCGCAAATATACCCTGCTTTGGATGGTCTCTCTTGCTTTCATGTTCCTGGGTGCAACGCTCGGAACATTTGAAGAAGTTGTTTTGCTCGTTCCGGTGATGATCGCCCTTTCCTATTCCCTGGGTTGGGATGCACTCGTGGGCCTGGGCATGTCCATCCTCGCCACCAATATGGGATTCTCCGCCGCCATTTCGAATCCATACACTCTCGGTGTATCGCAGCAGCTCGCAGGTCTGCCGCTCTTCTCTGGAGCATGGCTGCGGGTCATCATCTTCGCGGTCATTTACTTTATCTTCGTATCTTTCCTCTCCGGTTATGCAAAGAAAATAGACCGCGACCCCAAGGCATCCCTCGTTCATGGGGAGGACAATGCCGAGCGTGAAAAATACAAGGGCATGGATGCCACCCTCGTTGCAGATGACCCGAAGCAAAACCGCGCCATGAATTTCTTCGGCATCTTCCTTATCTTCATTTTTCTGACCATGCTTGCCGGGCCCTTCGTCCCTGCCATCTCAGATTATGCCCTTCCTATCGTCGGCATTCTCTTCCTCATCGGCGGGCTGGGAGCGGGCTTCCTCTCGGGCGCAGGCGGTAAGACCGTCTGGCAGGGTCTTATCGAAGGACTGGGCGGACTCGCACCCTCCGTTCCATTAATCCTCATGGCAGCCAGCATCCGTTACATCATTGACAGCGGCGGCGTCACCGATACCCTTCTTCATGCCGCAGCCGAACCGTTCCAACAACTTGGCGCCTTCCCTGCCGCTCTTGTTGTATATGTGCTGGCGCTTGGCATCGAGTTCTTCATCGCATCCGGCTCGGCCAAGGCCTTCCTGATGATGCCCATCGTCCTCCCACTGGCCGACCTGGTCGGCGTCACCCGCCAAACCGCCGTGCTCGCCTACATCTTCGGCGACGGCTTCTCCAACCTCGCCTACCCCACCAACCCGGTCCTGCTCATCAGCCTCGGCCTGACCGTCGTCAGCTACCCCAAGTGGATTCGTTGGACGGCCAAACTCTGGTTGTGGGTCATCCTCGCCACCATTGCCTTTTTGGGAATCGCTGTCGCTATTAACTTCGGACCTTTTTAATTCTGTGGATGCTCTCTTCCCCAAATCCTACGAAGCATCCCGCGCCCGCTTCCTTCGTGACGTGGAACTGCTTCGGCCTCATTGGCCTTCATCTCGTCTGGAAGCGCATCCGCTCAAGAACATCCCCGACCTTAGCATCGACTGGTTATGGGCCGAGCCCCATAAAAAAGAAAACCTCGTCCTGATCTCCATCGCCGAACACGGCATCGAAGGCTATGTCGGTTCGGCGATGTTGAAACTTTTTATGGATGAGTTTGCTCCGCGCCTCAACTCCGAAAATACGGGATTATTGCTCGTCCACGCCATCAACCCCTGGGGCATGAAACACCACAAGCGCGTCAATCCCAATCACGTTGACTTGAATCGCAACTTCGTCTTCGACGGGAACTTCAGCTCGGCCATCAATCCCGATTATGACACCTTGAAAAACTTCCTAAGTCCCAGACGTCCAATCCGCAACCTGGGCACAGAGAAACTTCCCTTTTATGCCAATGCCCTCCGATACATAATCTCGCCCGGCAGGGTAAAAGTCAAGGCCGCCTCCCTCCTTGGGCAGCATCGCCATCCACAAGGGATCTACTACGGCGGAACAGAATGGCAGGAGGAAACCATCGTCTTAATGGAGTTATATCGCACCGCGTTGGCAGGCTATCAAAACTTCATTCAGGTGGACGTGCACACTGGCTACGGTCCGCGCCATCAGATGACGATCATCATCCCCCCGCTCGACTCAACTTCCTCGTCGGTTGCGATGCGGAAGTTCAACTATCCACTCGTCCAAAAAATAGACGCAGATGAGTTCTACGCCATCAGCGGCGACATGGGCGAATATGTCTATCGTCTGCGCGATGCCGAGTTCCCCAATAAGAATGTCTTTGCCTGCGGCTTCGAGTTCGGCACCTTTGGCAATTCGCTGCCGGCACTTCTGCGCAGTTTACACATCAGTATTTTGGAGAATCAACTTCGTCACCATGGCGCAGTCGATCCTAAGGCAGAATCGAAGATACGTGCAGAATATGAAGAGTTATTCCTTCCAACCGAACACAACTGGCGCGAAAAAGCCCTCTCCGATTGTCGACGGGCTTTTGACGGGGTCTTTCGAGCCCATGGAATTCTCACAAATTAAACCCATACGATGAAATCAGGAAATCTTTGGTATGATTTGTCTATAAGCTTGTTTCTTTGTGGGGAACAAGTTGAGGTTTGAGAATAAACTCGTCAGGGGAACATAAATATTCCAGACTATATATGGTCATTTTCATTGCTGCCATCAAATTCTTAGAAACTACATGTGGAAATACGGCATTGCTCTGATATAGCGATGTATTGTAAAATAACTATAAAGTTCGTATTTCATGCCCGGTAGATCCGCCGAGAGAGAGGTCACACCAAAAAAATCGTTCTTGAAAAATCATTTTTATTTTGAATTGTTATTAAGCTAGTTATTCAAGGAGAATCTATCATGAAAAAATTCAGTTCCGCCACAGTTCTGGCAATTTTAGGGGCGGTCCTTGTCTTCTCCATTGCCTTTGCTGTAGTCGGCAATGGAAATTTTGAGACCGGCGATTACACCGGCTGGACAAAGTCAGCCTTCATCAACAACGGCTATAGTTCAGCGCCTGGCGCAGGAGGTGCAGATCTTTCCACCATAGTCGGTGGGGCTGCCGTCACGCCATTGAGCCTGACCGACCCCCGCACAAACAACGTGGTCAAATTTCCTGCTTATGGGCATTATTCAGCCAAAGTCAATGACGAGACTTCTTATTTTGGCGGCGGCCACGCGCAAAATGCCAACACCATTACCCAAAATGTCACAGCGGTTTTGGATGTCTCAGACAGCCTCGCACATATTCGTTTTGCTTATTCAGCTGTTATGGCGCAGCCAGGTCCAAGCAACACCCCTCACACCGACGAAGAGAAGCCCTATTTTCGTATTCAAGCCATTAACACCAGCAATGGGAATGATGTAGTCTTCGATTTTTCGTCATATGTTGGTGAGCCCGGTAAGAACTGGCAAACAGGCGCTGCATATACTGGGGATGGGCGTCCAGATGAAAACTGGATGTACCTAGACTGGACATATATTGACCTCGCATCCAGCGCTGCTCATCCGGTAAATGCAGGCGACCAGATCACATTGATCATCACAGCAGCTGGATGTTCGCAAGGTGGTCACCCGGGTTATGTATATGTGGATGAAATTACAGACAGCAGCGGCAACTTTGCCGGACCTACCATCAAAGCTACAGGCCCCGCCACCGGCGTTGCCGGTGGGCCTATTACGTATACCTACACATATCACAATGGCTTTGCAGGGCCCATCGATCCCACCATTACTATTACTCCTCCCGCCAATGTAACATTTAATTCGCTTGGTGACCCGGCACACTGCTCCGGCCTTGCCCCCGTCACTTGTAACTTCACCGGGGTTGCTGGGGGGGCAAGTAGTAGCTTTACAGTTAGTGGAACGATCAGTGCAGGAGCAGCACCAGGAAGTCAACTTGCGCACGGTGAATACTACATTAGCGCCGCTGGTTTCCCAAAGGTTGGCGGTCAGACCGTATTTACTAATATTACAGCTGTTGTCGCCAACCTCTCAGTGACCGCCACTGGTGCGTCCACTGTTAAGCCCGGTACTCAGTATGTGTACACCTTTAATTACACAACCAGCGCAACTGCCAATAATACCCAGGTGATTTTCACACTGCCAACACATACTACTTATGTATCCAGTTTCGGACCATCCTGCAGTGTGGCAAGCGGAGTTGTCACTTGTAACCTAGGTACGATCTCAAGCAATGGATCATTTACTGTTACCACCAATGTGGATAAATTGAAAAAAATTGGTGTAAGTCATACGCTCCCTCTCACAGCCTATCAGATCAAGGCCACAGGCATAACAGCTAAAAACGGGACAGCCGCCGTTAACGCCACGGTCGTTACGCCATTCGCGGATGTCAATGTTGGCTACTGGGCCATCAACCACATCCAGTCTATTTGGGCAGCAGGAGTAACTAGTGGGTGTCTGGCATCCCCACTTACATACTGTCCAGATACTTATATGCCCCGGGGTGAGATGGCAATCTATGTAGAAAAAAGCGTTCATGGAAGCTCTTACAACCCCGGCACCCCAGCCCTTTCCTTCACTGACACGTCTACACATTTCGCCCGCTATTGGATCGAAGCCCTGAAAACAGACAAAATCACCGGTGGATGTACCCCCACGACATATTGCCCCGGTAATAATGTCACCCGTGCACAGATGGCAATCTTCCTTTTGAGGGGCAAGTTTGGCAGCGGACACATCCCTCCAGCCGCCACTGGCACAGTCTGGGTAGATGTACCACTCACTTATTGGGCCGCACCTTGGACGGAGGAACTCAAAGCACTCAATATCTCCAGCGGATGTGGCAACGGTTACTTCTGCCCTGATAATGCCATCACCCGTGCAGAAATGGCCATACTCGTACAACGTACCTTCCAGTTCCCAATGCCAACACCATAATCTTCCACATCCTTAACGGGCTGTCCAAAAGGCAGCCCGTTTTTATTTGGTTTTCAATTCCCAATGAAGTAAAATTTACATCGCAAAAATTCCATTATGAATTGCGAGGAAACCGAAGATGTCACAAATCGGCTTATTCAGCACATCCAATCAATATTCCTCTCTGGATGATGTACTCACAGCGCTTCGAGGCCTGAAGGATGACCCGCTTGCCAATGCCGGGACAAATATCGTCATCAGCCGCGGCAACCCGAACGCAAAACTGCTCATCATCGGAGAAGCACCCGGCCCGCAGGAAAATATTCAGGGCAAACCGTTCGTGGGTCCTGCAGGTCAATTGCTCGACAAAATTCTCCAAGCTGGGAACTTCGATCCTGAAAAAGATGTGTATATCACAAATTCTGTTTTCCGCATGCCGCCCGGAGATGACGGCAAATCCTTCCGCAAACCCAACGATCAGGAGATCGAATATTACCGGCCCTTTGTACTTGAAATCGTGCGCCTCATTAACCCGCTCGTGATCCTGTTGACGGGAAACGTCGCCTGCCAATCTATCCTGCGAAGAACAGGCATCACCACCCTGCGCGGAAAATGGATTCAATCAGGTGGGCGATGGGTCATGCCCATCTTTCATCCTTCCTATCTGTTGAGAAACCAGTCGCGTGAACCCGGCTCTCCCAAATCACTGATGTGGGAGGACGTCCGTGAGATACGTCATAAATATGACGAGTTGTTAAACGGATAAATAAAAGGATGAAGCATTGATTGCTTCATCCTTTTAAAATGAAAACAACAACATCAAGTCGTTGACGTTCGTCCCGCTAGGGCCGGGTTTGAGTAAATCACCCAGGGGGTCAAAAAACGCATACGCATCATTCCTGGACAGATAATTGGTTGTGCTCATCCCAAGCGACTCGGCCCTTTGGGCGCTTTCGCCGATTGCCACAGCTCCCGCCGCATCGGTGGGGCCGTCCTCCCCATCCGTTGCAATAGAGAGCAGCAAAACATCCTTCATCGCGCGCAATGATTCGACCGCACCAAGGACGAGTTCCTGGTTACGCCCGCCTCTACCATTTCCCTGGATGGTCACAGTCATCTCGCCGCCTGCCAAAAGGCAAAATGGACGTGGGTATTTTTTACTCGCCTCTTTTAGTTTATGGGCAAGGTGTTCCCCCACTTCCCGCGCCTCGCCTTGCAGGCCGGAATATAGAATCTCGGTATAAAATCCTTCGACCTCCGCCTGTCTCTTTGCGGCTTGTAAGGCAATGCCATTACTGGCGATGATGTGATTTTCGATGTTTCGAAAAATGGGATCATCCGGCTTCAAAGTTTCGCGAAAATCGTACGGCAAATTGGCAATTCGTCTTACGTCTCCAACTGTGGTTGGGTCTGGCGCTGTGGGACCGGAGGCAATGGTTTCCAGCGAATCACTGACCACGTCCGAAAGGATTAGGCTGACGATCCTCGCGCCGTTGGCGGCTTTGGCCAGCCCGCCGCCTTTGAGTAGGTCAAGATGACGGCGCAGAGTGTTGATCTCGTCGATGCGTGAACCATTTGCCAACAATTGGGATGTGAGCGCCTGCAACTCGGATAATGGAATGATGGGCGCAGTCATCAAGGCCGATCCACCGCCGGAGATGAGGCACAAGAGCAAATCGTCTGGCGTGAGTTGGGAGACGAAATCGAGCGCGGTGCGTCCCGCCGCGAGGCTGTTTTGGCCCGGGACGGGGTGATCGCCTTCGATAACGGTAACAGGTTCGAGGTCCAGCCGCGAAGCGTGTTTGGTAATGATCAGGACATGAGTCAGGTTTGGGAGTCCGGTCAGGCCATTTGCCATCGCACAGGCCGCTTTTCCCAATCCAAAAACAAAGATGCGTTTGAATGGTGGCAGGGGATGTTCATTTAAAAACCTTCGTACCGCCCGCCCCGGTTCAACGGCGTCGAACGCGGCTTGCAGGATGCGCACGATGCGCGGGTCTTGCAGGGAATGGGTTTTGAAATTCATGAGCCAAGTATACGCAAATATCAAAGATTCACTTGGTATAATCCGCCTACGAAATTTAGGAGTACGCATGAAATACCACATCTGGACCGAGGGCTGTCAAATGAACGTGGCTGACTCACAGCGGGTTGGCTCGTCGTTGGAACACCTCGGTTATTCCCTTACCGATAAACCCGAAGAAGCCGATGTTATCGTTTTGAACACCTGCGTCGTGCGCCAGTCCGCTGAGGACAAGGCGATGGGGCGTGTCAGTTCGTTCAAACCGCTCAAGGATAAAAACCCCAACCTCGTCATCAACTTAATGGGCTGCCTCGTCGGCGTGCGCGGCGCGGAAAAGCTCAAGGCGCGCCTGCCGTATGTGGATGTTTTCTCGCCACCATCTGACCCGGCGCCATTGATCTCACATCTGACTCAGGGCGAGGTCCGCTCGCAGGAAGACGCCGAAACCACCCGCCGCTTCCTGATGATGGACGAGGAATTGAAACTGCCGATTGCCGAGCAGGGCAAGCTCATCAGTGTGCATGTGCCAATCGTGTATGGCTGCTCACATGCCTGCACCTTCTGCATCATCCCCTACAAGCGCGGTATCGAACGTTCGCGTCCCGTCGGTGATATTGTGAGTGAAGTGCGTTCACTGGCGAAGCAGGGCGTGAAGGAAATCACCCTGCTCGGTCAGATCGTTGATCGTTATGGCAAGGACATTCCCGACGGTCCGAATCTCGCCGCGCTGTTGCGCATCATTCATGATGTGGAAGGCATCGAACGCATCCGTTTTCTGACTTCACACCCCAATTATTTCGACGATGATCTGATCCAGGCGATTGCCGAACTGCCGCGCGTCATGCCACACATTGAGCTGCCCATTCAAGCTGGAGATGATCAAGTCCTTGAGAATATGAAGCGCGGATACACCCAACAAAATTTCCGCGACCTTGTTGAAAAGATCCGAAAGAATATCCCGGATTGTTCCATCGCGACGGATATCATTGTCGGATTCCCCGGCGAGACCGAGGAACAGTTCATGGAAACCTACCGCGTCTTATCGGACCTGAAGCTGGATGTGGCCCATCTGGCTCGATACTCCGTTCGAGAGGGGACCGTCGCCACCCGCCGCATGGTGGACGATGTAACCGAGGAAGAGAAGATGCGCCGCTTCCGCATGTTGGAAGATTTGCAAGAGCAGGTTGTGGCGGAGATCAACAAGAAATATCTCGGCGAGACCGTTGACGTGCTGTTCGAGGAAAAGGTCAAGAATCGCTGGCGCGGGCGCACGCCCACCAACAAACTGGTCTTCGTGGAAAGCGACGAGGACCTGCGCGGCAGACTCCTGCCAGTGACAGTGACATGGACAGGACCGTGGTCGATGCAGGCAAATTTGGTCAGACAGCCGGAATTGATTTCGTTATGATCTGTAGGGGCGGGGTAACCCCGCCCCTACAATATTTACGGGGGTTATAATTTCACATCATGTCCTTCACCGAACTCATCACCACCTTCGCCAACAATCTGCTGCCCATTCTGCTCATCGCCGCCGCAGGCTATGTTTTAGGGAAAACCCTCACCGTCGATTCACGCACCATCGGGCGCATGGTCTTCTATATTTTTAGTCCCCTGCTGGTTTTCAATCTCATGGTCACAAGCCAGTTGAATTTGCGACAGGCCCTCACCACGGTGGGGTACACGGCAACGGTCATTGCCCTGATGGGGCTGCTCGCCTTTGCGCTTGGAAAACTTTTCAAGTTGAGTCGAACGCACCTGCTGGCCGTTATCTTAACTGTGGCATTTGGGAATACCGGCAATTACGGCCTGCCCTTGGTGAAATTTGCGTTTGGGGATGAAGCTCTGGCAGTGGCATCCATCTTTTACGTTACCACCACCATTCTCTTCAATACAGTTGGCGTGGTTATCGCCTCGCTTGGGCATTTGGATTTGAAATCCGCTATACTGGGAGTGTTCCGGCTGCCCATCGTCTACGCGGTGACTCTGGCGTTGATCATCAAAAGCATTGGCATGGAAATTCCGCTTCCCCTGGCACGCACCATTGAAATCGCCGCCAATGGGGCCATCCCAGCCATGATCATTTTGCTCGGCCTGGAGTTGAGCCGGATCGAATGGTCGCACAGTCTGCGTGCGCTTGGCCTGGGTGTCTCGTTAAAATTGTTGCTGGGGCCGCTGGCAGGATTGTTGGTCGCTGGCCTGTTCGGCTTGAATGGACACGCCAGGCAGGGAAGTGTGATCGAGGCCGCCATGCCTGCGGCTGTGGCAACCACGGTTGTCGCCACTGAATATAAATTGGAGCCGTCGCTGGTGACTGCCATTGTTTTTCTTGGCACAGTCTTCAGTCCGCTCACGCTCACGCCGCTGATCGTTTATCTATCGAGGTAACGTTATGTCCGCCACACGTCAATGGATCTTGAAGTTCATCGTGGTCATGCTTCTCGCAGCTGCCCTTTCCCTGAAACCCGGGCAGGCCCGAGGTCAGGAGGGAATCGTGGTGGAGTCGCCCCAGGCGGTGGTGGACTTCGGAAGGTCGATCACATTTACGGCGAAGCTTAAGGCCCCGCTCCCCATCCAACAGGCATCTTTATTATTTCGCGGCATCAATGAAGAAGTGACTCGTGTGGAATCGTTGCAGGTGGCAGAAGACGGCTCGGTAAGTTTGATGTACGATACGTCTCTGAATGTCTTCCCGCCGTTCAGTTGGATCGTGTTCTGGTATCAGGCCACACTGGCAGATGGAAAGGTGTACACCAGCGAGCCGATCAAGACCCAATACAAGGATGATCGTTTTCCCTGGCGGCAGATATCGCAGGCAAACATCAACATCAATTGGTATGCAGGTGATGATGCCTTCGCTGTTTCCGCGCTTGATACGGCGGGCGCGGGTCTGCTGAGCATGAAGGATTTCGTTCCCATCTCGCTCACCGACCCCATCGATATCTATATCTATTCGAATATCAACGACCTGCAGGATACGCTCTTGCTCGGCGGGCGCGACTGGGCGGGTGGTCATGCACACCCCGACCTGGGTGTGGTGCTGGTTGCGATTGCCCCCGGCGTAAGTCAGTTCACTGAAATGGAAACCCTGATCCCGCACGAGCTTGCACACGTTATGTTGTATCGCGCGCTGGGTGATAAATATTATGAACAAATGCCGTGGTTGATCGAAGGCATCGCCTCGATGGTGGAACTCTACCCGAATCCGGAGTATGCAAACGTATTGGAATCAGCCAGCAGAAACGACACGCTGATACCCATGACAGACTTGTGCGCCTCTTTCCCCGCCGATTCCGGGTCGGCCTTTCTGGCCTATGCCCAATCCCAATCCTTTACCACCTATATCCGCGATTCGTTCGGCGTCTCGGGCCTTTCACGCTTGATCAGTGCATACAGTGACGGCTTCGAATGCGAACTCGGCGCGACGAAAGCGCTCGGTCTTCCAATCAGTCAGTTGGATGCGCGCTGGCGTGAGACCGTGTTGAAGCAGAACGTGGCAGGCGTGGCATTGCGTAATCTTTCTCCCTTCATCCTGCTGCTTGCCCTCGTCCTGATCGTTCCGTTATGGGGCGCCATCGACCTGATGCGCCAGAGGAGGAAACGTGCAGCCCAATCCAAATGAGGTCATTCGCGCCCATATCCGTGTGAAAGGACGTGTGCAGGGAGTGGGCTTTCGCGCGCATGTCGAATATCACGCCGGGAAGATCGGCGGCCTGACCGGTTGGGTGCGCAACGTGGGCTGGGATATGGTGGAATGTGTTATTGAAGGCGAACGCGCCAATGTGGAACAGTTAATCACCTTCATCAAGCAGGGCCCCAAAGTTTCAAAAGTGAATGAAAGCAGCATTGAATATGAAACTCCAACAGGGGAGTTCAAGGGGTTTGGAGTTAAAGTCAGCCGGTAATGGCAGGGATCTTTCCCTCCATCCTCTTCGCAAGAGACATCCAAAAGGCTCAACATGTCATTTTCAAACCCCTATTCGCCTTTTCTTTTTATTTCCGCCCTGCTCGCTCTGATCACAGCACTGATCGTCTGGCCGCGCCGCACTGCACCGGGGGCCTTGCCTTTATTTCTGATGCTCCTGACCACGGTCGTCTGGGCGGGCGGGAATGGCATGTTTCTGGAAACAAATGACCCTGGCGCTCGTATCTTTTGGTTCAACTTTTTGCTGGCCGGTTCATTGATGGGAACACCTGCTTTTTTCGCATTTGGTGTCCAATTTACCAACCGGGAACATTGGCTGACCCCACGCAATATCCTGCTCATCAGTCTCATTCCGCTCCTCTGCATCATTCTGGGCTGGACGACGGAATATCATGGCCTGTTCTATCAGGTCCGAGACTTCAATACCAGGCTACCCAATGGAGGGTGGAATCTTATTCCGGGGACTTTCTACTGGATCTATGTATGTTATGCCTACGTCATGGTCCTATTTACGCTATGGATCCTCGCACAGGCATACGTTCAATCTCCCAAAGCCTATCGGGGGCAGATAGGTGCGATCATGATAGGTACGCTGATTCCATTTCTGGGCAATATCTTTTACACCCTTATCATTGGGGTGGGCAAATCCGAAGTGGACCCCACGCCATTCCTGTTTGCGGTCATGGGGGTCATCTATGCCCATGGCTTGTTCTGGTATCACTTGTTCAGTGTTGCCCCGGTTGCGCGGCATACGCTGGTCGAACACATGCAGGACGGCGTGATCGTGGTCGATGCGCAAAATCGCGTTGTAGATGTCAACCCTTCGGCACTGCGCTGGATGAAGTGGACCCGTTCTTCCCCAGTGGGAATGGACATACAAGAATTGTTCAAAACCTGGTTCGACGAGTTCCACAAGCTGCCAGTCCATTTATATGCCCAGACGGAGATTCGTTCTTCCGGTACATCCGAAAATTATTTTGATCTGCGCGTTGAACCGCTCATGGGAAAAGAAAACGTATTGACGGGACGCCTGATCACGTTCAGGGATATTACACGCCAGAAACAGTCAGAGATGGCCCTGCTCGATGCCCATGACCGGCTGAGACTTCAATATAAAGAAATCGAAATGCTTCGGGATGAATTACGCGAACAAGCCATCCGCGACCCGCTTACCGGCCTGTTCAACCGCCGGTATATGGAGGAGACCCTCGAAAGGGAACTTGCCCGAGCCATACGGGATGAAAGCGCGATCGGTATTTGTATGGCAGATATCGACAACTTCAAATCGTTCAATGACCAGCATGGGCATAAAGCAGGTGACCTGATCCTGCAAACTGTGGCAAACATCTTTACCAAATATTCCCGTGCTGAAGATGTGGTATGCCGCTATGGCGGCGAGGAATTTTTAGTCCTCATGCCAGGCGCCGACCTGGATGTGACATCCCGCCGCGCAGAAGACTGGCGCAGGGCATTTGAACAATCGAAAATTGAATTTGAAGGCAAGCTGCTCTCGACCACCCTTTCACTGGGAGTGGCCATCTTCCCGGAACAGGGGCGCACAAGTGATGAAGTACTAAAACTGGCAGATGAAGCCATGTACCTGTCCAAACGGCAAGGCAAGAATCAAGTCAATATAGCAAGAGCCTGGGGGTAATCCCCTGCTCACGGGCTTAGGTAAAGCCCAGTCCCCGCTCCTTCAACGATACCCATTTCCCGTTGCCGATCACCAAATGGTCCAGCACATCGATATCCAATAACTTCCCGGCTTGAACAATGGCACGCGTCACTGCCACATCATCGGGACTGGGGGTTGGGTCGCCGCTGGGATGGTTATGCGTGACGATAATGGCTGAGGCATTCGTGCGCACGGCTTCTTTGAACAACTCTCCCACCCGCACCTGCGAAGAATTGACCGAGCCTTTATAGACTTCCACAATTTCCAACACCCGGTTTCTTCGGTCCAAAAGGATCACACGCAAATGTTCCTGCTCCAAAGCGGACATGTCATATTGTACAAGCGCCGCCGCATCCGCCGGGCTGTTGATGGCAAGTTTTTCCTCGGGGGATTCGAGGGTCAAGCGTCTGCCTAACTCAATTGCGGCTTTGATCTGCGATGCCTTGGCCTCGCCCATGCCATGTTGATCCATCAATTCCTTGAACGGCGCGCGATGCAGGCCGCGCAAGCCGCCAAACGCCTGCAAAAGCCGCTGACCGACCTGCACCGCATTCTCGCCTTGCACCCCCACACGCAAGAGGATGGCGATCAACTCGGCATTGGTCAACGCCTGCGGGCCTAACGTCGCCAGCCGCTCGCGCGGACGGTCTGACTCGTGCAAGTCTGAGATTCGATAGGTGGGTTTTGGAGTTGGTTCATTCATAAAGTTTCTCCCTATTTAGTTAAAAGGATGGCTTATTTTACAACTGTTTTCATGCGACAAGCGGTAGAATCTGCTCCATGCAACGAGCCGTTATTTCAGACCGCATCATTCCTCTCCTGCTTTTTTTGGACAGTCTTGCCTGCATCCTCTTCGCCCTTTTTGCGCACGCGCTTGGCTTCGACCCCACGCCAGATATGGGTTTTTCGCGCATCGTCCTGTTTTACCTCGGCGTGCTATTGATATTCATTGCCGCCTTTCTTTACAAGCTCGAACCGCGAAGCATCCAAACCGAAGCCAATAAAACGGTTTTTCTGCTCGGTCACATCTGGAGCGTGATCATCGTGATCTATCTTTTTTTCGTAACAGCGGGCACATTCACTTCATGGAAGAATTCCACCCGCTATTATTCCCTGCTGGCCAACGCCTTCGCAAAGGGTCAACTCTACGTGGATGTGAAACCCGGCGCGGCTTTGCTTGCAGCAGATGACCCCTACAATTCAGAAGGCCGCCCCGCCTTCGATGATGACGTTTGGGATCTTTCGCTCTACAAAGAAAAACTTTATTTGTATTGGGGGCCTGTCCCTGCTCTGATGTTGATGCCCTTTCAACAGGCGCTGAATACGAATTTCAGTGACATGTATCTTGTATTCTTCCTCCTGTGTGGGTTGCTGGTTGTCAACTCGCTAATTCTCCTGCACCTCTGGAAACATTTCTTCGCAGATATTCCCATGCGATACGTCGTCGCCTCGATCTTCGTCGTCGGGTTGATCCTGCCCATTTTGTGGTCACTCAGCATCCCCGACGTGTACGAGGCGGCCATCGGCGCAGGTCAATTCTTTTTGATGGGCGGCATCTACTTCGTCCTACTCGCCTTCGAGAAAGACATCCCAAAAAAGTTTTTATTCCTGGCCGGGTTGTTCTGGGCCTGCTCGGTCGGCTCGCGCGCCATCAACGTCCTTCCCATTCTTTTCCTTATTGCCCTCACCTTGTTTTGGATGTGGAAAAATCAATCGAAAGAGTGGATGCAACTTTCCGCCTCCTTATTGACCCCGCTTGTGATGGGAGCGATACTCATCGGCTGGTATAACTGGGCGCGCTTCGACTCCCCGCTCGAGTTTGGTCTGCGTTACCAGATCACCATCTACAACCTGAACCGTGACCTGCCACTTGCCTTCCAATTGGATTATCTTCCCTACAACATTGCCGCCTATCTGCTGCAACCCTTTGAATTCGTTTCAGGGTTTCCATTCATTCAGCCTGTGGGCTTTTCCAAACTTTTGGAAAGCCTCGGTCTGACCACGCCCAAACTCTACGCCGCAGGGCATGTGACCGGCATCTTGTTCTTCGCGCCTTTTCTGCTGTTTGCTGTTCTGCCATTTACAAAAAGATACGGGGAACGCCCTCTGACTCTTGTTCTATACCTTTTAGGCGGTTCATTTCTTATCAGCTTTATTTCGCTTTTGCTTTATTACTACGGACAGATGCGCTTTCTCGTGGACGTGATCTCCCAGGCCAGCCTGCTTGCGATCATTGGATATTGGACCCTGATCCGAAAATCTGGCAGACCATTTCTGCATCTCGCAAATCTACTTATCGTCATCACACTTATCACCAGCCTCCTGCTGGCAGTCACCAGCGAATCGGGAAGGATGTCAAAAATCAACCCCGCACTCATCGACAGGCTGAATTCATTTTTCATTCAATAAAAACTGCAGGAAGCCCGCCAATACAGCGCAAGAATTACAGCAAGGATCGGCAAGAGCAGATAAAAGTTTTTTCAATCGAGGAAAAGATCGCATATAAACAAAGAGACCGATTGCTCGGTCTCTTGTTCGTTGTTTACGGGGTGGGGGTTGCTTCCGCGGGGGCCAGTTCGGTGATGATCTCTTCAGGATTGGGGGTTGGGCTTGTTTCCTCTTCGGGAGCCAGTTCCGTGATGATCTCCTCAGGGTTGGAGGTGGGGCTTGTTTCCTCGGGGGCCAGCTCGGTAATGATTTCTTCTGGAGACGGAGTTGGTTCCGTATCCGAGGAGGTGACCAAACTTTCGATCGTGGAGACCAACTCGGTAATGATCTCTTCGATAATAGATGGAGTCGGATCAACTTCAACGGGAGCAGGCTCTTCAACTACACTTTGTGCGAGCATTTCAGGTTCTGCTTCTGGTGTGGGAGGCGGTGTGGGAATCGCGATCTCGGTGACGACAATCGCATCAATCTGTGTAACATCACCAAGGCCGGTATTGGGGGAGATGATGATAATATAACTATATGAAACATCTCCCGGGGGGGCGCCAATGGATTGATCCACATCGATCAGGATGCCAGTTGATATTCCTGTACCGGGATCTGTATAGAGTTCGCTAAGTTGAATATCACGATTGTCGCATTCCGGAGGGTTGGTTACACAGAGGGGATCCGAAGATAAAATGGCTGTATCCACATTCGTGTTTGTATCAGGGATATTATTTCCCCAATTAAAGATCTCATAATATGTGGCGCCATTCGAATCATTCGAGATGCCGATGATGATGTTATCCAATTCAATGATCCCATTAAATTCGCTTTCATAAAAAACCAGGTCATAAAAGCCATCGGGAGTCAAAGATACATACAGCGGGTTGCCGACGATGCTCACCACAGTATAAGTACCGGTTCCATTGCCGGGATCATTAGGGAGGTCGCCAATCACCCCATCCGGCCCATCGGTGCCAATCCCAACAGGAGGGGTGATTTGAGTCAAGGATGTATCCGGCGTGGAAGCGGTTCCTGTAGGGGTAGGAGAGGCAGTAGCCGTAGCTGTTGATGTGGCTGTAGAGGTTACGGTTGTTGTAGCCGTTGTCGTTGCAGTTGTTGTAGCGGTTGTTGTTGCAGTGGTCGTCGCGGTCGTTGTGGCAGTGGTCGTCGCGGTCGTTGTGGCAGTGGTCGTAGAA
>JAEURI010000251.1 GCA_016789225.1 Anaerolineales bacterium | reverse complement strand
ATGATATTTACGCCCGTGACGGGTATAATCGCAAAAGTTATTATTTCCCAGGAGAGTAGACATGGCACAAAAACTAAAATTCGGCACAGATGGCTGGCGCGGGGTCATTGCTGAGGATTACACCTTCGATAATGTGCGCCGCGCGGCACAGGGCTTTGCCTCATATATGTTGTCCGTCGGCAAAAAGGGACAGTGGATCGTTGTCGGCTACGACAAACGTTTTAGCAGTGAACACTTCGCCGCTGCCGTGGCCGAAGTGCTGGCCGGTAACGGATTAAAGGTTTATCTCACAGACGATGCCACCCCGACGCCAGTGATCGCCTATGCCGTGGTGGATAAAAAGGCGGCAGGCGCGGTCAACATTACAGCGAGTCACAATCCTCCCACCGATAACGGATTCAAAGTCCGCAACGAGACTGGCGGCGCGATCGACCCGGAGGGATTAAATCAAATTGAGGGTGGCATTCCAGACGATGTGAAGGACGTGAAGCGCAAGGGCTATAAGGAAGCCGAAGCCGCGGGCGAAATTGTCAAATTCGATGCGGCCACTCCATACATTGAGCACCTCACCCGTGACGGTCTCATCGACCTGCAGCCCATCAAAGATGCCGGGCTGACCGTAATGGTGGATACCATGTGGGGCAACGGCGCAGGCTGGTTCCCGCGCCTGCTGGGGGGCGGCAAGACTCGGATCATAGAAATCCATAACGAGCGCAATCCTTCCTTCCCGGAAATGAAACGCCCGGAACCCATCCGTCCGAATATTGACGTGGGCTTGAAGGCAACCGTCGATAACAAAGCCGATGTGTTGCTCATCACCGACGGCGATGCAGACCGCTGTGGTATCGGTGACGAAAACGGCGAGTTCATCAATCAATTGCGTGTGTATGCCTTGTTGGCTTATTACCTGCTCGAAGTGCGCGGCGAACGTGGCGACATCGTCAAGACCCTTTCCACAACCGGTATGTTAAACAAACTTGGTGAGATCTACGGCGTGCCTGTGCATGAGACTGGTGTCGGCTTCAAGTATGTCGCGCCGAAGATGACCGAGACAAATGCGCTCATCGGAGGCGAGGAAAGCGGCGGTTATGCCTTCCGCGGCAACGTCCCAGAACGCGACGGCATTCTGGCTGGCTTGTACATGTTGGATTTCATGGTCAAGACCGGTAAGAAACCCACGGAGTTGTTGAAAGATTTGTTCGAAAAGGTCGGCGGCGAATATTATTACGACCGCGTGGACAGTCCCTTCAGCGGCGACGCCGATGCCCGTAAGCAGATCATCCGTGATAACTATCCAGCCACGTTGGGCGGATTGAAAGTCACTGAAGTCGTTACAGTGGATGGTTTCCAATTCAAAATGGAAGATGGCGGCTGGATGCTCATCCGCTTCTCCGGCACGGAACCGATCCTGCGGGTGTACTGCGAAACACGCCACAAGGACAAAGTCCAGGCGATCTTGCAAGATGGCTTAAAGGTGGCTGGAATCAAGTAAAGGCAGAGATCAAAAATGTCGGGCCATTGCGCCTGGCATTTTTTGATTCCATTCTTATCGCAAACCATATCGACGAGACTCCCATTTATGTCTGAATCTTTTTCCTCCATCAGTGCGCTGGGACGTTTGAAAAGCCAGCATTTTATTTCCAAACGTTCACGCAAAACTCTGACCATCCTTGGTATTGGCTGGGCAATTCTGCTATGTTTTGATATTGCCATTTCAATATCCGTCTTCTTCACAAGCTATCAAGAGACGAATGACCCGCTCGGAGCGCTACTTGTGCCATTGATTTGTATCGGTATGTTCATGCTGCCGGGAGTTTTGATCTTATATCAACAGTGGTGGGCAGGGGTACACGGCGTCGCTTTTTATGAGCTTGGTCTGGCTGTCCTCAATCGCCGGGGAATCACGGAGATTCCCTGGCAGAACATCACTTCGCTGCGGCTGGAGTGGAATCAGGTTGGAAATCCAAGATATTCATCGAGTCGCATCCTGACCTATGTTTTCACAACTCAAAGCGGAGAGACCTTCCGCCTGGGAGGGAACCTTGAAGGCTTTGACGAATTCGAAGAGAAGTTCTACAAACCTGCATCGGAAATGCTTCCTAAAAAAACAGAGGACAACCAATAATGGCTGTCCTCTGTTTAATTGCATGGCGTGAGATTATAAAAACTTCCTGCGGTTGAAAATGACCATCATCCCCAACAAGGCTGGCAGGATGGCTGCGCTTCCACACAAAGGAGCGGCTGCTTCCGGTGTCGATGGCGCTTCTTCGGGCGAAGGAGTCGGTGTAGGCAGAGGTTGAGGTGTTGAGACAGGCTCAAGCGTGGCGGGAGGCGTTTCTGTTGGGAATCCACCATAAGGTGTAGGTGGAAGCGGTGTAGCCGTCAAGGCAAGATATGTATAGGTATCGCCTTCGATCTGCAAAGCCTCTGGCACAGAGTAATAAATTTCCTCCAATAGGTCCTTTGCC
>JAEURI010000028.1 GCA_016789225.1 Anaerolineales bacterium | reverse complement strand
ACGTCCGAGCATCTGTGCGGTGCGGCTGAATAGCGCACTGATGAATAAGGTCAGGTACGGATCCCCCATCCTCTCGCAAATTGCCATCGCCTCTTGGAACTGTTCATACGCCGCATCATATTTTCCCAGATCATGATTTGTGCCGCCCAGAAAACAGAGTGCCACCGCTTGAGACCACGGATGTTCCAGGGTTCGGCTCAGGGGTAGACCTTTCTGGAGATAAATCATTGCCTCCTCGAGATCGCCGACAGCCCAGCACAATGACCCATAAAGCACAAGGGCAAAGGTCAAAGCATAAGGTTCATCGAGCGGTTTTAGCAAAACGATGCTGGCGCGGTAAAGATCAAGTGCCTCCGGGTTCCTTCCCATACGGTCGAGGAAATATGCCTGGTGAGCCAGCATGTCACCTAGCGTGCCCTCCAACCGTGCGCGATGGGAAGCATCGTCATTGGGGGCAGTATCCCGGATAAGAGTTCGCGTCATCTCTGCACCACGCCGATAGAGCGTTTCAGCCTCCTGAAAATATTGATGCAATTCGTAAAAGTAGAAAACCGGTCCCGTTGCGCACCGTAATAAATCCGTCTGCGCGCTCCCAACCGCAAAGTCCCATGCTGCGCGGAAGTTATCGATTTCGGGTCGTAGTTCGGCAAGGGTTTCTTTTTGAAGACGGCTTCTCAAGGCCGGTTCGCGCATTTGAAGCAGGGTTAGATAGTATTCGGCGTGCTTCTTGTTTGCAGTCTCCATTTCCCCAGCTTCTGCCTGTAGGCGCATTGCGGCGTATTGGCGGATCAATTCATGAAGATCGTAACGGGCTATGTTCGTGTCGCTTCGGCGAATCAGAGATTTATCTGCCAACGAGGATAGGATGGACAAAGACGCGCCTGCAACCCTTTCTGCAGCCTCACGCGTGAAGCCGGCACGAAAGACGGAAAGCCGCATCAGGGCGCTTCGCTCCTCGAGCGCGAGCAGACTCCACGAATGATCGAAGACCGAGCGGAGGGAGCGATGCCGCGCAGGGACGTCACGAACGGAGGTGGTGAGAAAATCCAGGCTTCGTTCGATCTCACGCGCTATCTCGTTTGGCGGCATTATCTTCAGCCAACCCGCGGCGAGTTCGAGTCCCAGAGGTAAACCCTCGACGAGTTGGCAGATGCGCAGGATGCAGGCAAGATCGTCGGAAGTGGGTTTGAAGTCCAGTATCATTTGTCGGGCACGCTGAAGGAATAGGGTGACCGCGCTGTTGGATTCCAAATCCTTCACTTCGGTCGAGGGGATGGGGAATCCCTGCACTTCGAATGTCCACTCCGCGCGCAGGTTGAGTTGCTCGCGGGAAGTTGCGAGGATCCTGACCCCAGGTGCGTGTTCGAGAAGTTCGTCCAACAATTGAATGCCGTTCAGCAGGTGTTCGAGATTATCCAACACGAGCAGGATTTGTTTTTCTTTGAGATAGTTGAATAACTGCTTTTTCAACTCAGCCGTGCCGGAGAATGCAAAGCCCAGCCCGTCTGCAATTGCGGGGACGATAAGTTCAGATGCGCTTGTGCCAGCCAATGAGACGAAGCACGCGCCGTAATCGAAGGAATCGCTTAAGTGACTCGCCGCTTCCAGCGCGAGGCGAGTTTTGCCTACGCCTCCGGGACCCGTGAGCGTGAGGAGACGACAGGCAGAATATTGAAATTGCTGGATAATGGCGTGCAGCTCGTGTTCACGCCCAATGAAGGATGTGAGGGGAAGAGGCAGGCTCGTCCTGAGCACAGCCGAAGGGTGGGGTTGTGAATGGGATTGGGGAGGAGGAACAGACCCGGATGCGGAGGGAGGCGCTATTGCGTCAAGGTGGTCAACTGCTTTTTCCTGGCGTGTCACCCGCAGAAAGAGGTCGCGCTGATCAGGTGGAATCTCCAGTTGCTGGGCGAGCAATTCGGCGATCTGGCGCGAAGGGCGGCGTACATCCGCCTCGATCTTGTAAATCAGCGAGATGGAACACCCCACCCGTTGAGCAAGCTCCTGCTGTGTCAAATCAAGAGACTTTCGCTTTCTCCTGACCCAGTTCCCAAATGAATAATCCATGCTAATACCCAAGAAACCCATGAAAACCGATAAGAATGGATCAATTGTACTCCTTGTATACCGAAGATCGGGAGGGCGAAGAAATCGAATCTTCTGCCTGGATCGCCGGTCCAAACGCAACCGTGAAACCGACTGTTCAAAGAAGCGGCCTCGCTGAACGTCATCGCTTGCAACGGGCGGATATAGTTTGAACAACCTACACCACTATACAATAAGCAATCCAACCTATCCACATGGCCGGTCCAATACTCCTCCAGTGATGGGGGAGTATTTGTTTTTAGACACTTAAGATTGGAGCACATATAATAAACCCAGGAGAATCAACATGGCAAGTTTACAAAGTCAAGTATTCTATATGGCCATTAAGTATCGCCATTTATTTCAGGGAAAGTTGAAACCCGAGGTCTGGGATGCAAATACATCCATCAACGCTTTCAGGGAGGAGGCCGAGAGAACCAATGCGCGCCTTGCAAGCAAGATGCCAAAGGATGTTGAGGTCTCTCCGTTCACAATCGATGGAATGAAAGCCGAATGGTTGACCCCCACAGGCGCCAGCAAAGAGAAGGTCATCCTTTATTGCATCGGCGGCGGATATGTGAGTGGCTCCTGCAATGACCATCGTCTCATCGTCGCCAAGATCGCCAAAGCGACTGGGGCTTCCATTCTATTGTATGAACATCGTAATGCTCCCGAGCATCCATATCCAGCCGCGTTGGATGATTCCATGAAAGCCTACAAATGGCTGTTGGAACAGGGCACATCCCCGAACAACATTCTTATTATGGGCGAATCAGCGGGAGGCGGGTTGTGCCTCGCTTCGTTGCTGGCGATCCGCGATCAAAAACTTCCGCTCCCAGTGGCGGCGGTGGCACTTTCCCCGTGGACGGACCTCAAGCTGACCGGTGATTCCTATCGCACAAAGAAAAATGTCTGCATCTCACCCGAAGGTATGAATGTGGTTTGCAGTAAATATTATTGCGGCAATCACAACCCTGAGGACCCATATATTTCGCCTCTCTATGGTGACTTGCGCGGACTCCCACCTACATTGATCAATGTAGGTGATTATGAAACCATGCGCGATGACTCGATCCGCTTTGCTGAAAAGGCGAAGAAAGCAGGTGTGGATGTCACCCTGCGAGTCGGTGAGAAGATGGTGCATTGTTATCCCCTCGTGGCGCCAATGTTCCGGGAGGCGATCGAGGCGATGGATGAGATCACGGCATTTATCAAATCACAGTTAAGACTTTAAGCCTATACATTCGGATACGCTACCCAAGCGGACAAGGAATTTACATGTCATCACCTGTCATTCAAATCTCATCTCTTACGCGGCGTTTTGGCGAAACAAAAGCTGTCGATCAGTTAACGCTTGATGTGCAAGCTGGCGAGATCTTCGGCTTTCTCGGTCATAACGGCGCGGGCAAAACGACCACTGTGCGTTTACTCAATGGTGTGCTCGAATCCACCAGCGGCGAGGCAAAAGTTCTGGGATTGGATCCGCAGACTCAAGGTCCCGCCTTACGCGCCCGAACTGGCGTGCTCACTGAAACACCTTCACTTGATGAACGTCTCACAGCCCGCGACAATCTGTCCATCTATGCTGATCTATATAACGTGCCGCTTGCAGATGTTTCGGCGCGTGTAGATTTCCTGCTTGCCGAATTTGAACTGGCTGACCGTGCCGATGAAAAAGTTGGCGGGTATAGCAAGGGGATGAAGCAACGCCTCGCGCTTGCGCGTGCCCTGCTCCACAAGCCCGAAGTTCTCTTTCTTGATGAGCCGACCTCGGGTCTTGACCCTGTGGCGGCGCGGCATGTGAATAGCTTGGTGGAAAATCTGGCACGCCGCGAAGGTTGCACGGTTTTTCTCTGCACCCATAATTTGGTGGAAGCTCAAAAGCTATGTGACCGCGTGGCGGTGATGGAACACGGACATCTCGTGGCTTTGGGCACACCCTCAGACCTTACCCGCCAATATGTCAAACGCCTCGATGTCGACCTTGAAGTTGATCCTGCTCAAATGGAACTTGTCCTCCCGATATTGCAGGGACTGCCCCAACTGGTGATCGGTTCCCCAAAACGGGAGAAGGATGTTCTCACATTGACTCTTTCCGGGCGTAAAGCCATCCCCGAATTATTGAATATTCTTGTGCAAAAGGGACTGCGGGTCTATCGCCTTGCGCCGCAGGAAGCCAACCTTGAAGAAGTTTATTTTGCATTGCACGGAGAAACACAATGAACACACGCGCTATTCTCGCCATCGCCCGTAAGGATTTGAAAGTTGCCGTACAAAATAACGGCGTGGTATTGCCGATCATTATCCTGCCTCTGATCTTATTCGTGGTCGTCCCCTGGATCATGGTTTATGCTTCGTTTCTTGCTGAAGCGACGGGTACTTCCACCAACATGGGTCAATTGTTGGAACGTATGCCCGCAGGGTTGCTCCATGAATTGAGCGGGTATACACCCGATCAGCAATTGATTGCTTTTACCCTAATCTATATGCTGGCGCCCATGTTCCTCATCATGCCGTTGATGGTTTCCTCCGTGCTGGCGGCGGATAGCTTCGCTGGAGAGAAGGAACGCAAAACATTGGAAGCCTTACTCTATACCCCCACCACCGACCGTGAACTTTTCACCGCCAAACTACTGGGTTCATGGACTGCGGCAGTCGTAGTGGCGCTATTAAGTTTTATCGTCTACGCTATCAATGCAAATGTTGCTGGCTGGCAAAGTATCGGGCATCTCTTCTTCCCGAATTGGATGTGGATTGCTTTGGTGCTATGGGTCACACCTGCTGTTGCAGGGTTGGGACTAGTGGTGATGGTGTTTGCCTCCGCCCGCGCACAGGGATTTCAGGATGCCTATCAAACAGGCGGGTTGGTAGTCCTACCAGTCATCCTTCTCATGGTTGGGCAGATTTCAGGCGTGATGTATTTCAGTCTTGGCGTTGTCATGATCGTGGGATTGGTGATCTGGTTGATCGATGCCGTTCTGCTTTGGTTTGCCAGTAAAAGTTTCCGTCGCGGCGAATTGATGACGAAATTCTGAGATATAAGTTTGCCCAACGACCTGTCCACCTGGATAGCCAAGACTCCCCCAGCGGCGGGGGAGTTTTTGTTTCCAGCGGACTATCATAACTATGAGAAATCTTGGTAAGGAGTATGCAAATGAACAATAAACCTGAGACCACACTTGGTTCAAATATAGTTGGTACTTTGATGGGCGCGATCCTCATCCTTTTGGGAATTGCGTTCCTGATAGCTCGCTTCATCATTTCCATTTTTGATTTTAACTTTGGGCATTTTACCTGGCCCTTCTTCATCATCATACCGGGAGTCTTGATGTTTCTCAGCGCGTTCATACTCGAACGCCAAACCGGGGTTACCCTGGCGATATTCGGCGGCATGGTCACCATGACTGGCGGCATCCTGATGATACAAAATATTTTTGATCTGTATGCCACTTGGGCGTATGCGTGGGCTTTGATCGCACCGACTGGACTGGCAAAGCTGCTTTATGGCGCGTTGCGTGGGCTCGGAGACGAAGTCAAAAATGGACTTGTCATGACAGGAGTCGGGGTGGTGATTTTTGTCGTTGCCGGGGCTTTCTTCGAGTTGATCATTGACCTCAACGGCTTTGGTCTGAACGTATCCTGGCTGTGTTGGCCCATCCTGTTGATCGGGGGCGGCATCATTACCCTAATCGTCAACCTGATTCCGCGACGAAATTCATCTTCCCAGTAAAGCCTGAAGAAAGAGAATCGCAATGGACAAAAAATTTGGCTACTATGTTTTTGGAGGCTTGCTGATCGGCGCTATTTTGGGCTCTGGTATAGGGGCGGCCAACGGAAGTGCCATGGTAGGGATTGGAGTTGGTGCTCTCGTCGGTATATTTTTAGGGTGGTTCGTTGCCGCGGCAGCTATCGAGATCGACAAGAAAGAGCAAGATAAATGATGATCGCGGGTCCATTCATCTTTTGAGTGAACTTGAAAGGAAGAACAATGACATCGAACTTCGAGAAAAAGGTCTATAAACCACGCCCGTCAGCAGGCTGGGCTTGGGTTGGCCTGCTTGGGTTGATACTGCTGGGTATAGGATTGAGTCTGATTATCCAGACTGGGTTTACGGGTCCATACATAGTCGCGATCCTGATCACCGTCCCAACTGGAATCGTGTTTCTTACCATCGCTGTCTGTTTTCCATCCATGCGCTATGAGATCGATGGCACCCGCCTCATCCTTACGTACGGTCCCCTGCTTCGATATGTCATCAATCTCGAACAGGTAAAGAGCATCAAACGCCGTGATTTGGGAATCGCCATCGTATCCAGTTTCCGCTTCCCTGGATTGGCATTGTTCTCAGTTCCCTATCCCGAAGTGGGAAGCGTGAAAATGTGCGCCACCGCGGCAAACAGCGGGATTCTTCTGATCGAAACCGAGTCTGAAAAATACGGGCTCACCCCCGCCGACGAGAAAGATTTTGTGGCGGAACTTCAAAAGCGGATGGGAAAATAACATGTCGGGCGTTTATAGGATGGCGGTCATTACCATCGTTCTGACCGCCGTCCTTTGCATCGCATTTCTAAATTACCTGACGCATTCCAGCCGTCGATATTATTGGCTGTTGCTGGTCGCTTTACCGTTCAGTTTCATCGTCAATCACTGGGTCAAGACACCGCTCGTCATCGCCCTCGCAACATGGGCAGGTATCCCATTGAAACTCAGCCTCACGATGCCGTTATGGTTCATCGCTGTGATCCTGTTGAATGCCCCAATCTTTGAAGAAGCGATCAAATTATTTCCGATCGCATTGCCTGCTTCACGAAAACTGATGAATGACGCGCCAGGTTCCTTATGGACAGGACTTGCACTGGGCATGAGCTTTGGGCTGGGCGAGGCGGCGTATATTGCCTATGGAATCGCACAGAGCCCTGAATACAATTCACTTCCCTGGTATGTGTTCACGGGCTATGCAATGGAACGCCTGATCGTGACATTCGCTCACGGATTTATGACCGCCATCGCTGCCTACGGATTTTACAAAGGCGGAAGCAACATCTTAATTGGATATCTCTCCGCTGTGGGCTTGCACGCCCTGATCAACCTTGGGCCCGTCCTGATGGCGCTCAAACTTACGCCTGCATCTGTTTCCAGTGCTGGAAGCTATGCCGTCATCCTTGCCGCTTTCCTTCTGTTTCAGCGTCATACCCGCACCGCCAAAAAAGCGAGCGGACAGGAGACAGGAGAGGTCATTTACTTTGAAAGGTAACTTCACTCGCCGATTAAACAGCAGGTTACGATGATAAATGGTCAACAAACAAAAACCGATCCATCAAGAAGTGGAGGTAACTCTTGTGATCCCTGAAAATGCAGGCCATAATTTCAAGCCGGTTGGCGGGGTCCTCAATCCATCGCGGATGGAGATTTTCAGTCTCATGGGTGATTTCTTTGACAGCATGCTATTCTGAGTAACCATAATTACTTTACACTTTAAGCATTTCTAACAGAGACTGTTGAGAAAAGGCTCTTAAAACTAATTTTCTCTGCGATTTCTGCGGCAAAAAAACTTTATCATACACAGAAGCTAATATGCAATAGCTGGGAATTTCCGCATATACTGATTGCTCTCCAGATTATTCAGCATAAACTCGGCGACATCGCCAGTATTGATCCGATATCCCCTGCTCGGGATCCCTTCCAGAACGATTCGATAACCGCCCTTACTCGGACCTTCATCAAGAAGAAACGGACGTATGGCAATCCACTCCAGCCCGCTTTGCTCGATGACTTCGTGTTGATTCTTCATGGCGGTGAATAATTTGGTCAAATACCTGTTGAATATCCAGAGCAATATTTTTCCAGTTAAAAAATCAGCCCTTTCGCCCGAGAAACCGGCAGCTGAGACGTTGAGAATACGCCGTACCCCGTGTTTCTTCATTGCGTGGATGATATTCCTAGTACCATCAGCCAGGGCAGTAGCAGGCCCATCTTTGTTAACACCCAACGTGCATACGACCACTTCTTGACCCTCAACTGTGAGATCCACCGCATCTGCGTCATGAATATCTCCGCGAATTATTTTGAGCCTTTCGTGACTCGTTTTAATCTTGCCGGGAGTTCGGGCAAATGCCGTCACAGTATGTCCCTGTTCCAATGCCTGCGAAATAAGGTGTTGGCCCGTTCTTCCTGAAGCTCCGAAAATGACAATTTTCATTCAACGATCTCCTTATGTTGGGTTATTAAAGTTGTTTGGTAAAGCCATCTCAATCCGTGTCATTTATATTTTCGACTTTATCTACTCGGCTGCCGACAATCCAAGCATCAGTTATTGAATAGACGTAGATTGCGAAGTAACCAGTTAACAGCATCAATCTCGTGTTGAGAAGGCGCTCCACAGAAGAATAATTTGCTGGTAGTGACATCGGTATGACGGCGAACAAAGAGAATGCCAAAAAAAAGCCAATCAATAAATTTCCTTTCTGTAACTGATTGTTGTAAAACTGCCCAACCCAGACAGGAGACAATTCATGGTCCTGGAAATAGTTTCATTTTTCTTGCGCCATTTTCTGTCTTTTACCCATTCCCAGATCATGCTTGCAAGGCTTAAGAAAATAAGCATGAAAATATGGACCATACTATATTGAAAGTAAAAAAGATCGCCTTTCATGACCGTATCTCCATTCTCAAAAACTCCCAATAGGTACAAAATGTTTCCTCCTCATTTCATTCTATTTGCAATTTCCACCAGGTCACTTTTATCGATATGCGCAGTGGAATAGTTTCCGTCCAAGGAGAGTCTGTTTAGTTTCCAGCCGACGACGATATACCAGGCGGTCGCAAGCAAGGCATTGATGATTCTAAAAACAGATAGGGACTCCCAAAAATATGAGCCCATAAACACAATACCTGTTAATCCGACTGTCAAAGCAAAATATGTCGCAGCTCTATTAAAGTCCCCCTCTCTCATAACAAATCCGATGAATAGAAACCCCAATGAAGGAATAAGAATGGCATAAGTCCCCAACAGGGGAGAATCAAGCATTGTCGATGGATACCCTGCCCCAGCAACAAGAGCCGCCCTCTGCGCTTCGCTTGTTGCTGAAGCATAAAGGCTTCCAGACATAATGAGCGATGAATAACTTGTCCATGTCAACGACAAGTCCAAAACAATAAACAGCCCGATCATGCCGCACGCCAATACCATTAGGTTTCGGTTAATGTGTTGTAAAGCTTGGTAGAGCGCCATAAAGACCGGGATATAGAGTAGATCTGTAAATACCATAAGTCCGAGAATAGCCCACCACCCTTCGCCGTGCTCGGCGAAATAAACGAGTTGTGCCTCCACGTCACTGGGCGGAGCATCTCCAACCCATGCGTATATTGGGAAAGTAAGGAGGTACCCAATCACCAATACGAAAGCGGATATGCTCCCTATCCGATAAAACCATTTCCCATCCAACCTGGATGTGGTAAGCATCAGACTTTGATTGTTCATTTTTCGTTTCCTTTTATTGAATGTCAACATTCCTATGTGGATTCCATGAAGCAGTCAGTTATATTTATCTTCATGTCACTTGTGTAAGTTCAATTAACTGCCCATCGGGATCGCGAAGGTAGGCGGATCGTCCCCAGTAATAATCGTTGGGAGGTGTCTCCACCATCAACCCGCGTGTTTGTAAATCTTCACAGGTTTTATCCACATCTTCAACGGCGAAGGCAAAATGATCTTCCGGGGGCAGATCGCCTGTGCCTGCCTCATAAATTTTGTGGATGAATATCTTCACCCCGTCATTTATGAAAATCGTCATATCTGGTGACGCTGCCACAGGCTTAACCCCAAGGAATTGACGATAAAAGCTGGAAACCTCTGCGACCTTATCCGTAAATTTAGCGATTTCGATCAGTTTCATTTTGTTGCTCCAATTCTCCATTTTCAATTGGGTTAATTGACATCAATTCACAAGGACAAAAGCGGTGTATCCGCTTTTCTTGATAACCTCAATGTTGTGGTTGATTTAACCTCTTAATCTCTTGAATGACGATTGTAGACCTTCCCATAATAGGAATGTCAAGGGTCTTGATAAATTATATGATTCATGGATTTCAAAGCTATTTTTATGAAAAAAATCCTTTCTGCAATAGAAAAGGTTTTCCTGAAATATTGACTTTCCCATAGGGGAAAGGTCTATAATTAATAATTCAAGAGGAAACAAGCCATGTTCAAGATTGCTGAGTTTTCACGTTTTACACGCGTTTCTGTAAAAATGCTCCGTCATTATGATGAACTGGGGCTGCTAAAACCCGTTTTCATTGACCCAGAGAATAATTATCGCTATTACTCCTCAGAGCAACTCCCCCGACTCAATCGGATCATTGCAATGAAAGACCTGGGGTTTCGTCTGGAACAGATCGGGAAATTTTTGGATGAAGACCTTTCGCCCGACGAAATTCGTGGAATGTTTCGGATGCGTCAGGCGGAGATCGAACAGAATCTTCAACTTGAAGAGGCGCGCTTGACGCAGGTCGAAGCCAGGCTGAGGTATCTGGATCAAGACGTTGCGCACCTGAAACACGACATTGTGACCCGCAGCCTGCCTCCTTTGCTGGTTACAAGCATTCGGAGAAATGCCTATAATTCTTCTGGTAGTCTTGACGAGTTGGTTCGTGAGTTTGAGGGACTGGTTAACGATCTGGAAGGCTATGTCAATACACATCAGGCTCGTGCCGGGTATAGTCCCTTGTCCCTATGTTTTGACGATGAGTATTCGGAAAAGACCACAGACATCGAAATTGCGATTCCCATAACGCACCCAATACCCTCAACAGAACAGGCAAGTGTACGCGAGATACCAGGAGTTCCGCTGGCGGCGTGCATTATTTATACCGGTGGGTATGAACGATCTGGGGAAGCGGTCACTGCGCTGATGATCTGGATCGAAGCCAATGGATACAGGAGCTGTGGCCCAATGCGTGAAGTATATTTACGGCTTGGGGCATACATGCCGAAGGTGAAATACATCCCCAGTGAATTCCTGACGGATCGCAAAGAACTTTACGTAAGTGAGATTCAATTGCCCATAGAAAAGATACAGGAAACCGGCGAGAGGAAATCCATGAATTCCTTAGATATGTCTTCGCAAGGGATTCAGCAAATCGGGCAGATTGTTGTCGCAGTTCAGGATTTGAAGCGGGCGGTACATTTTTATCGTGATACCTTGGGGATGAAATATCTTTTTGAAATTCAAAATGCGGCTTTTTTCGATTGTAGCGGGGTTAGGTTGATGCTGGCTCCCGCTGACAAGCCCGACCTGAACCACCTCGCTTCCATCATTTATTACCGAGTTCAGGATATTCAAAAGGAATACGAATTGTTATTATCACGCGGGACGTCATTTGAAGAGAAGCCTCATATCGTCGCAAAATTGGACGAGTATGATCTATGGATTTGTTCCCTGCGTGACAGTGAAGGGAATGTTCTGGGACTGATGGGCGAGGTTGGCAATAATCTTTCCGGATAACCTCAGATTTGCCACCTGATTACCTTCGAAGACGATCAGATGGGTGTAGATGCGATCGAGGAATAATGATTTTAGAACGGTTTGAACTTTATCAACAACCTCTACACTGCTATCACACCATCATCTTTCAATTTAAACCAACCCCTGCTTCCTCGCAATATCTGCGGCTTGCGTGCGGTTTTCAGCTTGCAGTTTGGCGAGGATGTTCGAAACGTGGTTCTTCACCGTGCCTTCGGTGATGAACAGTTTCTCCGCCATATCCTTGTTGGAAGCGCCTTGCGCCAATAACACCAGCACTTCACGCTCACGTTCAGAAAGCGATTCGAGGGTGGAGGTGGAAGGTCGCATCATTTCGCGTAAGGCACGCGAGGCGATCTCCGGCTGAATAAAAACTTCGCCTTCGTGAACCCGCCGGATCGTTTGGATAAGTTTGTCGGCAGGCGTATCTTTAAGAAGATAGCCC